>JAOUPQ010000287.1 GCA_029879765.1 Nitrospinota bacterium
AGTGGATGTGGTGAAGAATCCTCCGAAATGCGCGTCCAAGCTTTCGGCCGGGGATGCGGCGGCGGTGGCCGATTACCTGATGACCCTGAAAGACGCCAGCATGAAGACCGGTGTTTTCAAGCAAGACAAAAAGGTGAAAAAAGCCCGGGCTCGGGTGGTGATGATGAAGGATGAGGCGTGCAACGCCTGCCACCAGTTCCCCGGCAAGGGGGGCGGAATATCCTGCCCGACGTTCGAAGGAATCGGCGAGAGGCTGAATCCGGATTGGATGTACAGCTTCATCCAGGATCCGCAGCATTGGGATCCGAAAGTGTGGATGGCTAAGAGGGATTTTGACGACGCCACCTTGCAGCTGATGGTCAACTATCTGATGACAGCTGATTAACGAGGAGAAAGGATAAATGATTATGAAAAGATTTGCTTCGATAGCTTTTGCGGGGATGCTGGCGGCCGGATTTCTGGCCCAGGCTGATACCGCCGCGGCCAAGGAAAAGGCCATTGATAATTACAATTTGTATTGTGTGCAGTGCCATGGTACAAAAGGGACTGGGCGCGGGATCAACGCTCCTGCGCTGAGTGTCCAGCCTCGCAACCATGCCAGCGCCAAGGATATGGAGTCATTGACCGACGCCAGCGTGGCCAAGGCGATCAAAGAGGGCGGAATCGCGGTGGCCAAGTCCACCCAGATGCCTCCCTTCGGCGGGATCCTTTCTGAAGAGGAGATCGCGGATATGGTGAAGCACCTGCGTGTAATGTGCAAGTGCGAAGGGAAGAAGTAGCCTGTTCCGCGTTTCTGCAGTATAATGGGTTGGCGGCGCGTCCCATAAAAAACGCGCCGCGCGTTTATTCAGTATAAACGCGATTTTTGAGGGGGCTCGCAAGAGAAGTGTTTGAGGTGGGAGGTGGGTTCTCGTTGCGAACCCTGTAGTTGTTTTGGCGCGCTGATTGGCCGCCTGGCCTGTAATCGGCGTATTGAAGCCCTAACGGAGGTAGTGTATGAGTTATCGCGCAATATATGGAGCAGCCCAATATTTTCTGGTTCTGTCCATCATCACATTTTCCCTTCCCGGCCTGGCCGAAAGCGCGGAGGCGGCCAAGGGCTTCCATTCCATCAGGGTTTCACCGGAAATGAAGGAAAAGGTTGACCACGAAACCATGAAGCGGGTCAGCCAGTTTTTTCATGACGCGGAGGAAGCCATCAGCAAGGGGGATATCGACGCCCTCATGGACCTGTATTCCGACAGCTACAAAAACGGTGATCACGACAAGGCCGCCGCCAAGGCGATCTGGCAGAGGATCTTCAGTGTTTTCGAGAACATGAGCACCATGCACAACATGAATCTGGTGAACTACTCCCAGGACGGCGGATTGATTGTCATCGGCTGTTCCGGCATCCTGCTGGGTATGAAGAAGGGGGAGGGAGATCGGGTGCCTGTGGACACATGGACCAACGAAGAGCATATCCTCACCCTTGAAAAAGGCAAGTGGAAGCTGGTTGGCTCCGCGGGGCAAAAACGCAAGCGGCTGTGGTTTGACAAGCCGATGCATCCTCTTTTTTAAAGTTTTTTGGAATCCATTAAGGGATCGCTTCATCAGATATAAAAGCTCATCGTCCGATGGGCTTATTTTATAGAAGTATCTCGGTGTAAAACAAAGCTATGTCAGAAACAGATAAAGCGAGTCTTGAGCCTGCCGACAGTCATTCCAAGGGAAAAAGAACCAGCCTCCCGGGCCGCCCCCATCATTACGATTTCGAAAAAAACCAGGGATTTTGGGGTTGGATAAAACCGCGGCGGCTCAACTGGCGCCATTACTTCGGCGGCGCCGCGCTGCTGCTGATCATCCTCCAGCTCCTCTCCGGGCTCTACATGATCTTCTACTACGAACCCAGCCTGCGGGATACTTACAAGACGGTCCAGTATTTCAACAACGAAACATACCTCGGCGCCTTGACTCGCAATATCCACCGCTATGGCGCGTTTTTGCTGGGAGTGGCCATCTTTGTCCACCTTTGGCGAGGATATTTCCGCAAGGACTTTCAGGGAGGAAGAAAGCTCAACTGGATCACCGGCGTGGCCCTTTCCATCGTCTATATGGGATTTCTGATCAGCGGAACCATCCTCCCCTGGGAATGGAAGGGATACTGGATGATGGAGATGTTCAACAACTGGCTGAAAAACGTCCCAGGGGTCGGCGACTGGTTGTACACCTTCTTCATGGAAAGCTATACCCCCACCCGGAATTTCGTCATCCACGACATCATGCTCCCCATCACGGCGTTTGTGCTGCTGGAGATCCATTGTCTTGGCCGACTTCGGAAACGGGGCTTTTGGGATTACGCGGCCAGACAACTGGTGGCGTTCATTCCTTTCGTGGTGGCGTTGATATCCCTCTCCACCCTCTTCCCCATCCCGACCCAGGATCCACAAGTGATCCCGCTGCCGATGGAAGGGCAGTTTATTCCCGCGCCGGAATGGTTTTTCGTCACCTTCCTGATGCCATACTGGTATTATCCCCCCAGGGACTGGGATTTTTATCTGTTCTGGATTCCCTTCGTGCTGTTGGCGCTGGCTTTGGCGCTTCCCTTTATTGTCCGGCGCAAGCGCAAGGAGGATCTGGCCAAGGTTCCCGCCGGGACTCGCAAGCTAAAAGCGGTGGCCTATGCCGGAGTGGGAGCCACATTATGCGGATTGCTGATTTTCGGATTCGTATGGGGAAGTGTGAAATCGCCGTGGATGGGATGCAATTGCTGCCATAACGTATCCATGGGGGACCGAATGGGCATTCCTCCCGTGACTTATAAAGACACCATCAGAAACCCCCTGGTGGTGGATAACCGCTGGATGTTGAGGCACTGGTATGAACCGCAAGTTGTTTGGTAAGCCGATGGCTCGGGCGATGGCGTCGGCCATGACACTGATGGCTGTGGTGTCGATGGCCGTCGGATGTGTGGATAAAATTCCCGGGGATCCGGACAAGGTGCTGGAAAGGTATATCACGGCAGTCCAGCAGGCGGACTACAAAACCATATTCGATATAAACCATGTCACCGCCAAACAGCTGAAATTTACACGCCAACTGGGGAAGGAAGACAAGGAAAAGTCCCTGGAGGGGAGCTATAACCAGTACAAGGAACTGTATCTGAGCGTGGCTCCAACCTTCCAGCCGGGTATCACCTGGGGAGAAAAGGCGTTCTTTCCCCCCGGCGCCCAGGCCAAAGTGGGCGCCCCATACCACCCTGTCGCGGTGGGCGACGACCCGGTGAACGCCGATTATGAGAAGGCCAACAACGTTTATGTGCCGGTGGATGTGTCGTATCCCGACCAGGCCACGGCGCCGGATCATAACGGGAAAAAAATCAAAAGCGCCAGCTACGACTGCTCCATGAAAAAGATCCGAGAGGGTGGAAACGTTACAGTTTACGCTCACGATGACAGGTGGTTTTTCGGTGGCTGTATCGTGAATGTGGGAAAAATAACTTACTATTGATGAATCAATTCGATTAATCGATTTATACCTTTTTCCTTCCTGTGTTGAACGAAACGATCAGATCGTATTCCCCATAGT
>JAOUPQ010000288.1 GCA_029879765.1 Nitrospinota bacterium
TCCCGGAACCCCGATTCATAAATGTCAGACGGACCATTTCCGCGGTGGGGTGGGATCTTTCCCAGGCCGCCAGGGACAAAGGAGTGACTATAACCAACAATATCCCGGATGACCTGGGGTTTTACACCGATCCGAATCTCTTCACGGAAGTGGCGCAAAACATCATCGCCAACGCCATCAAGTTCACTCGAAAAGGAGGCGTCATCACCACATACGCCCCCGATGACTGCGGAGCCTGCCTGGCGGTGGAGGACACGGGGATCGGCATACCAGCATCCATTCTGCCCAACCTGTTCAAGCATGAAGTGAAAACCACAACCACCGGAACGGGCGGAGAAAAGGGGACGGGCCTCGGCCTGCCGTTTTGCGCGGAAATCATGCGCATCCTGGGCGGATCCATATCCGTCGAGTCGGAACAGGGCAAGGGAAGTGTATTCTACATCAGGCTGCCCCATGTAAAACCGATGATACTGCTTGTGGAGGACGAGGTCGAGGACCGGAAGCTGATAAAGGGGGTCCTGAGGGATATCAACGTGGAGATCGTGGAGGTGGAAAACGGCAGGCAGGCCCTGGAGAAGCTGGAGACGGTCAAGCCGCACCTTGTCATCCTGGACATCATGCTGCCCCTGATGAGCGGTTACGAACTCCTTAAGGCCATCCGGCGAAATCCCGCCACCAAAAACATTCCTGTGATCGCGGTCAGCGTCAGCGGCAAGGCGGAAACCAGCGAAAAGGCGATCCAGCTGGGCGCCAACGATTTCGTTTCCAAGCCGATCTCCATTCATGACCTGATCCCCCGCATCAAAAGGTTCATCTCCCTGGGCAGCTAGAAGCAAAGGGATGAATAATTCCTCTTGGGGAAAAGCGCTAAAAAGAGCTATGCTGTTGGCTATTCGATTGGATGGTTTAAAACAGATTCACTCGAAGGCGCCGGTCGGCTGGCGTCGGATTTGAGGATCGGCAGGATTTGCCGGGACATACGTCGATAAGCGTATCTGTTTTTCGGGCAACCGGATAAAACCGCAAAAGTCTTTCGCTGGCGCTTTCAAAGCGGAAAGTCAGTTGAAATTGCGGGTGTAAATATGTGTTATCATATGGCTTGCAGGCCAAAGCGGGTGTAGCTCAGTTGGTAGAGCATCAGCTTCCCAAGCTGAGGGTCGAGGGTTCGAGCCCCTTCACCCGCTCCATTTTGCCGATAATCATGGCCCTTCATCTGTCGGCATGATTATGCTGAAACCCCCAATCGCAACAAACTATCTTTTGCCCAGATATTCCAGATTTTTGGCGGAAAACGGAATGGGCGTGATGTCGAAGGCGTCCATATAGTCCAGCCTGGCGCACACGTTGTCCTGAGCCAGCATTTTCAGCTGGTCCTCCGTTATGGGAAAAAACGCAAAGTCCTCCATGGCCCGCGCCACCGGCGCCATCGCCCAGAAGGGGACGCTGACAGTCCTGGTCCTCGTCTTGCCCAGGGCCCTGCCGATCACCTGGGTGATCTCCGCAAACGAAACCGGGTTGCCCCCCCCCAGGCAGAAGGTTCGGCCGATGGTCCTGTCCATCTCCAGCGCCGCCACGAAACAGCGCGCCACATCCTGCACGGCCACCGGATCTGATTTGCGCTCCCCACCGCCGAACAAGGGGACCAGGGGCCCCCACCGGATCACGTCCGCCAGTTGGCTGGTGAATTCCGGCAGTCCGCCGGAGGCTCCGAATATGATGGAGGGACGGAAGACGGTCCATTCCAGGGTCGAGTGTTTCACCATCTCCTCGGCGCGCCACTTGGTGATCATGTATTCACACACGCCGTTATAGGAGGCGCCGTTGGCGCTCATGTGGATCAAGCGTCGAACCCCGGCCCGGGCGGCGGCAGCGATGATATTTCGGGTGGCGTGGCAGTGCATCCGCTCGAAGGTGATTCCGCTGGAGGGGAACTGGCGGATGATCCCCACCAGATGGATGATGGCGTCCGCTTCGGCGAGGGCATGGATATACTGCCCCGGCTGGTTCACGTCTCCGGGGATAAGCCTGATCCCCTCCAGGGGCTTGCTCCCCTCGAAAGAAAGAAGCTTTCTCTCCGATCCTGGGCGAACCAGCGCCATGGGAGTGTGGCCATTGGCGATCAACTCCTCCAGGATATATCGCCCCACGAAACCGGTGGCCCCGGTAACAAACACCTTCATGAATAAAAATCCCCCTTATATGTCTGGCTACATTATAGCGCCTGGACAGGCGGGGAGGGGGGAAGAGAAAAAGAATCCCCCGGCCAGGAAGAGTGTGTGGAAAAAAGGAGGGCCAGCCGGGGGAGTATACCCCAAGGGGCCATCCAGACAGCCGAGCGGCCACCAGAATGGCTCCCAGGGAAAATCACAGAACAAGCATCAGCGGACTCATGACCATGTATCCCAGAAGGGCAATGGCCCAGGCGATGGCCAGGATCGTTTCCAGCCCCGTCTCCGGCGGCGTTTCCCACATACCCATTGGCGTCTTGCTCATAATCTTATCTTCGTCTTATATTGGGCCGAATCAGGCCATGGCGGTGGTCAGCACCAGCATTACAGTCGAGACCAGAACCGCATAACCCCACACCACACCCATGATGATCTTTCCTTCGTTTCCTCTTATTTCAATCTTGTTCATTTTTAATTCCTTTAATTTTATGTTTGCAAAATATTGTTAATGAATCCTGAAATTGTATAAAGCAACCTGCGTGCCAAAGCGTATGCTTCAGAATATTTTAGAGTTACAAGATAGGAGTATTACGCAGCAGACATCATATCACAGGGTGTGTACTATTTTGAAGGACACATGTATTGCAAACAGGACGTTTTGATAACAAGAGACTGAGACCGCTCGCAACGTTTGGGAGATAGGCATGGGGGATGGACGGGCAAAAAAAAGGTCGGGACCGGATGGGCCGATCGCCGACTTGCAGGAAGATGGGGTGTCTAGACCAAGGGAATCAATCTTGCCTAAACTCTAAAAGAAGGTTTTTCGAGCGCTGAAACAGTAATTCAGGGAGAAAGAGACGGGGTTCTATTAAAATTCAGGCCACCACCGAAGCTATCAGGTTTGCCAGGGCCAGGCTGGCCACCACACCGATCAGCAGCACCGAATAATCGAAGGCGTATATCAAAGTGTCGTTCATCGCTCTACTCCAAATTTCTTATTTATTTAATCTTTAAACGTGACGCGGAGGCCGCCGTCGAGTTATCGACCTAATGCGCGGCCAGCGCGTCCACCCAGAAAAGGGAAATTCCAATGCTCAAATTCATGCTCATCTTCCTTGGCACTAATTTAATCTTTATTTGTCAATATAAGGATGCAATCATGGCGCCACCAGGCAATTATGTGTTAATTCAAAGGGATAGCTCCATGGCTGGGAGCGAAGCACAGAAAACTGTCTTAAACCCGTACAAACATCATGTGCTGTTTTACGACACAATCATGATTATCGGGAGAGAGGGGAGCTACAGACCGGCCCGCATTCGACGGAACTTGCGACACCTGGTGATGAAAGTTTTAAATATCAACGAGCTCTCTTTCGTGACGCCGAACAGCTGTT
>JAOUPQ010000289.1 GCA_029879765.1 Nitrospinota bacterium
TTGCCGATCTGGGTGAACAGCTCGAATGGCCTGCCGGTTTCGTCGTGGTTGACGGTGACGTATATGGAGCCGCAGCCGGTGTTGATCCGCTGGGTGGAGCCGAACACCACGTCCGGCCTGGGCCGGGGGGCGATCTGGGCGCCGATGGCCGTGGACGCGGGGGAGAACGGCTCCGCCTTAGGCGCCTGGGCCTCCTCTTTCTTGCTATATGTGGACCCGGTGGAGAGCACCTGCTCATCCCTGGATCCGTCTCGGTATATGGTGACTCCCTTGAGCCCATGGCTGTAGGCCATCAGATACACGTCATGCACATCCTTTGTCGTCGCTTCCTTGGAGAAGTTGACGGTTTTGGAGACGGCGTTGTCTGTGTGTTTCTGGAAGGCGGCCTGGGTCTTGATATGCCATTCGGGGGAGATGCCATGGGCGGTGACGAACACCTCCTTGATATTCTCCGGGATCCCTTTCTCGCTTTCCACATGGCCATGGAAAGCCACATTCTCCATCAGGGCCTCGGAATAGAACCCTCCATCCTTGGCGGCTTTTTCGAACAGGGGATGGATCTCCACCAGTTTGTCCTTGTCCATGACGGTGCGCACATAGGAGAGGGCGAACAGCGGCTCGACCCCGGAGGAACACCCGGCGATTATGCTGATAGTGCCGGTGGGGGCGATGGTGGTGGTGGTGGCGTTTCGGATCGGCTCGGCGCCATCGGTGTCATAGACGCTCCCCTTGAAATTGGGGAATGGCCCTCGCGCCTTGGCCAAGGCCCTGGAGGCGACTTTTGATTCGGCGTCGATGAACTGCATCACCTCGGAGGCCAGGCTTATGGCCGCCTGGGAGTTGTATGGCACCTGCAGCTTGATCAGAAAGTCGGCCCATCCCATCACGCCCAGGCCGATCTTGCGGTTGCCATGGGTCATCTGACGGATCTTGTCGATGGGATACTTGTTCATGTCTATGACGTTGTCCAGGAACCTGACTGACGAATGGGTGGTTTTCTTCAGCAGTTTCCAGTCTATGGCGCCGTCAATGATCATGTTGGCCAGGTTGATGGAACCCAGGTTGCACGATTCGTGGGGGAGCAGGGGCTGCTCGCCACATGGGTTTGTGGATTCGATGGCGCCGATGTGTGGAGTGGGGTTGTCCCGGTTGATCCTGTCGATGAACACAATGCCCGGATCGCCGTTCTTCCAGGCCGAGGTCACGATCTTATCGAACACTTTCCTGGCAGACAGCCTTCCGCTGGCCTTGCCATCGTATGGGTTTATCAGGTCATAATCCTGCCCCTTGGCCACCGAGTCCATGAACTTGTCGGTGAGGGCCACGGATATGTTGAAGTTGGTGAACCCCTTGTTGTCCAGCTTGCAGCTTATGAAAGACTCGATATCAGGATGGTCCACCCGGAGGATGCCCATGTTGGCGCCGCGCCGGGTGCCGCCCTGCTTGATCGCTTCCGTGGCCGCGTCGAACACGCTCATGAAGGAGATGGGCCCGGAGGAGACCCCGTTGGTGGAGCGGACCCGGGAATTGGCAGGGCGCAGTTTGGAGAAGGAGAATCCGGTTCCACCGCCAGATTTGTGGATCATGGCGGTGTCGAACACGGCGGAGAATATCGACTCCATGGAATCCTCCACGGGAAGCACGAAACATGCGGAAAGCTGTTGCAGCTCCCGTCCGGCGTTCATCAGGGTGGGGGAGTTGGGGAGAAAATTCAACGACATCATCAGGTCGTAAAACTCCTCTTCGGCGCGGTCGGCCTCTGGCCTCCCCCCGTATTTAAGCTCCGCCTGGGCGATGTTGCTGGCCACCCGCCGGAACATATCCGCCGGAGTTTCGGCCACCTTCCCATCCTCATCTTTTAGCAGATATCGGCGCTCGAGCACGCGCAAAGCGTTTTCCGAAAACGCGCCGGAGCTTTTTGCTTTTTTTGATTTTTCAACTGGCGAAACAGGATCGGGCCACAGTTTCAGGCCAGCTTCACCATAATGGTTTTTCCCTTCGCCGTTTTTTCCCTTTTCCCCCATCGATTCCTTGCCATCTTTCATGTTCACCTCGGTTGCCACGTTTTCCCCTCTGATTGTTTAGACGCCCCTGGCTCGGATTGCTTCCATCCCGTTTTCCGCCACCATCCCGCAAAAGCTGGCGGAATTTCCATTCCTCTTGTTGTTTTTTACATTGCCAAAAGAAAACTCATTTATTAATCTTGAAACATTGATATTAAAGAAGATTGGTATCACAATATAAGCATTCCATCACCCCGACAAAACATTTCGTCCGTTGCCATAAACACATCATGTTGTAGTCAAACAAAGGATACTCCACTACATATTGTGCGTCAACCTTTATTTTTTACACGGTTTAATCACCGGTATCCCACAAGTTATCCACATCCGGAGCGCCTCCTACTGGTCTGATTCCTTTAAACATAGCCAAAAACTCACTGAAATAACGATATATTTTACGCTTTATGTTCGCTGCTTCTTGTCCCCTTCTTTTATTTTTTGCTCTTGCAGCAGCATGATGCCATACCAGCATCGCCCTCACTGATACTTCTTTCTCAATACCTGTTGTTATATTGGAGGTTAAGCCTTTCATGCATATCCCATGATATAGTTGACTAATTTAGTATGACATTTATCCTGTTATATTGTAGGCTTAATATATGAGACTTTTATTGTGATTCGACATCTTAAACAAATGGAACATTGAGTCCGACAAGGAGGAAAGAATAGCAATGCTCGATAAGAACCTGATTGAAGACGCCCTGAATGAAATCCGCCCCGCGCTGATGGCCGATGGAGGCAACGTGGAACTGGTGGATGCAAACGACGAGGGAGTTGTGCTCCTGCGGCTCCAGGGCGCCTGCGCCGGATGCCCATCCGCCACCATGACGTTGCGTATGGGAATAGAGCGAACCTTGCGCGAACGAGTGCCGGGAATCACCGCTGTCGAAGCGATAATGTAGATTAAAGAGGTTTTACCAATGGAGTTAAAAGAGAGAATCACCGCCGCCCTAAGGCAGGTCAAATACCCCGGTTTTGACAAGGACATCGTCACGCTGGGCGCCGTGGATAGTGTGGAGGCCTCCCAGGACGGATCGTCCAGGGTGTCGCTCAAGCAGATTGGCGGAAGCAAGGAAGAATCCCGGGCCAAACTGGTCCAGGATATCCAGAAGGCGCTGGAGCCCATTGTGGATGGCGCCGGAGTGGAGATCTTCATCGGCGGCCAGCCTGCCCAGGCCCATGGACACGACCACGGTCATGGCCAGGCCCAGCAACAGCCCCTGTACACCCGCGACAGGATATCCGGAGTCAAAAACATCATCCCCGTCACCTCCGGCAAGGGGGGGGTGGGCAAATCCACCGTGGCGGTGAACCTGGCGTACACCCTGTCCAAACTGGGCAAAAAGGTGGGAGTGCTGGATCTGGACATTTTCGGCCCGTCCATCCCGAAAATGCTCGGCTCCAAGGACAGGCTGGGCACCCGGGGCGACCAGATCATCCCGGCGGAGGTTCAGGGCATGA
>JAOUPQ010000291.1 GCA_029879765.1 Nitrospinota bacterium
CGCCGGGTTTGTGGGCGTGGAGGTGCTGAAGGAGGCGGACTACAGCCAGATGGCCGAGGCATATTTGACCGACACCGGTGGATGCGGGTGCGGTGTGAAGCTCTCCGACGACGTCCTGGATGTGGCCTCTTCCGTCACCAGCGTCACGCTGACCGGGACAAAGACTGCGTAACATATTCCTTTGATTGCGGGAGGGGGGGGGACAACTCCCCCTCCGCTATTTCTCCAGCCGGGTCAGATCCATCTTGCTGTTGACATTGACGAAAGACTCCAGCCCAGGCTCCACCTGCCGCAGTTCTTCCTCGGGGATCAATGTTTTATTGATAGAGTTTCGGAACTGATCGAATTGGATCGAGGCGGAATGGATGGCGTCTCTGTGTCTATCGATAGCGCTTTTGCGATAAACGGCGAAGAGACCCTGCTCCCGTCCATCGGCATATGGTATCACCGCATCTCCCGATGATTTCTTAGCTATGCTCAGGACGAATTCCACCATGGCCGATGACGCCTGGGGCATGTCGCAGGCCAGGAGGAAAATCTGGTCGGCTCCTGTGTGATGGAAAGCCGCATGCAACCCGGACAGGGGCCCCATCCCCTTTACTGAATCACTGTAGACTGGATGGCCAAAACCGGTATAAAGCTCCGGGCGGTTGGCAATGATCACCACGGAGCCCACCCCGTGGACCGCATCCAGCGCCCAGGCCACCATCGGTTTGCCTTTGAACTGGGCCAGGCCTTTCTCCCCTCCGCCGAACCGTCGGCTGGCGCCGCCAGCCAGGATGGCAGCCATCATGGCAGGGCGCCATGACTTGGAAGGTTCAAGGGTGCTCCTCCACCCAGTGGGTTCCATCGGAGGTGAATTCTTTTTTCCAGATAGGAACTCGTTTCTTCAGTTCATCTATCATCCACTGGCATGCGTCAAAGGCGGGGCCGCGATGGGCGGCGGCCACCACTATCAGCACGATATTCCCGTTGATGGCAATCTCCCCCGTCCTGTGGATCACCAGGCAATCGAGAATGTCGAACATTTGCATGGCGTCCTGCTCCAGCCGATCCAGCTCTTTTTCCGCCATTTCCTGATAGGCGGTAAAATCGAGCTTCACCACATCTTTGCCCCGGGAGAAGTGGCGCACAGTGCCAAGGAAAGAGACAACGCCCCCGGAACCTGGACTCCGGGAAACAAGAGCGCCTATTTCCACGCCGATATCAAAATCTTCGCGTTGCAGCCTAGCCATGAACAAACCTTTCGGTAATCAGCCGTATATGATTGATTATCGCCGCTATTATCGGGGAATGTAATAGAAAACGGAGGGCGGGCCAGGGCCGCGCCCCCCCAATGCGCCGGGAGGGGGAGAGCAGATTTCGTCGGTCAGATCTTCGCTTTATTCCCCGCTCCGCTGGCGGCGGCCCGTTTGAATTTGTCCTTTTCCAAAAGGGTCCACACCATGACCACAGGGCTGGCCACGTAAATGGAAGAATAGGTTCCGATAACCACACCCACAATCAGGGCGAAAGCGAAATCGTGGATAACCTCGCCTCCCAGGAAGAACAGGGCAATAAGGGTCAGTAATGTGGCGCTGGAAGTGAGAACCGTACGGCTGAGCGTCTGGTTGATGGAGATGTTGAGAATTTCCTTCAGTGGCATGCCACGGCGCAGCCGGATGTTTTCCCGCACCCGGTCGAACACCACTATGGTGTCGTTAAGCGAGTAACCTATGACCGTAAGGATGGCCGCCAGCACCGTGAGGGTGAATTCCTTGTCCAGCACGGAAAACGCGCCGACGGAGATGATGGCGTCATGGGCAGTGGCGACGATGGCCGCCACGCCGAACTTGAATTCGAACCGCAACGTGATGTATATGAGGATGCCGATCAGGGAATAGAAGATGGCCAGCAACGCCTTCCCCTTCAGGTCCGCGCCAACCTTTGGGCCCACAGCTTCCACCCGTTCCACTACAAAGCCCTTGCCATATTTCTCCCGCAAGGTCTTTTCCACCTTCATGGCGGTGGTTTCCTCGCCAGTGACGGTTTCCTCCGCCTTGGAGACGTTCATCAGAATCTCTTCCGGCTTGCCGAACTCCTGTATGGAAAAGTCCCCCAGGTCCAGCGTACCCACTAAATTGCGCAGCTCCTTCAGGTCCGGTTGCTTGGCGAACTTGATCTGCATCAGGGTTCCACCCTTGAAATCCACACCATACTTCAGCCCGCCGTGGAAAATAAGGGAGCCCAGGGAGACGAGGATCAATGCGCCGGAGACCAGGGCATAGATATACCAGGAGCCAAGAAAGTTGATTTTTGTATTTGCAGGTATCAGTCTAAACATGGTTTTTATATGCTAAGCTGCGTAACCCTTCGGCCAGAAAGGTATGCGTTGAAAATTGTCCTGGAGACGAAAACCGCCGTGAACATGCTGGCGCAAAGGCCGATGGTCAGCGTTACGGCGAATCCTTTCACCGGCCCCGTGCCAAATTGAAACAGGCAGATCGCCGCAATCAGAGTGGTGACGTTGGAGTCTACGATTGTAAGAAACGCCCTGGCGAATCCCTGGTCCAGGGCGGTGCGCACCGTCTTTCCCAGCAGCAGTTCCTCGCGGATTCTTTCGAACACCAAGATGTTGGCGTCCACCGCCATGCCGATGGTCAATATGATCCCGGCTATACCGGGCAGCGTCAGGGTGGCGCCGAAATAGGCCATGGCCGCCATAAGTATGAAGAAGTTCATGATCAGGGCCACGTTGGCTATCATTCCGGCGAAGCGGTAATACACCAGCATGAACAGCAACACCGCCAGTGTCCCTATTACGCCGGCCTGCAGACCGCTTTGCACGGAGTCCTGCCCCAAAGATGGGCCCACGGTGCGCTCCTCCAGCCGCACAAGCTTGGCCGGCAATGCCCCCGCGCGCAAAACCAGCGCCAGGTCCCGGGCTTCTTCCGATGTGAAGCTGCCTTCTATCATGGCGCTGCCGCCGGTGATGGCCTGGCGGATGACGGGAGCGGAATAGACGCTGCCGTCGAGCACGATAGCCATTCGTTTTCCCACGTTTTCCGAAGTCAATTTGCCGAAAATCCTGCCACCTTCGCTGTTGAAGGTGATGGAAACATAAGGCAGATTGAACTGGTCGAAATTAACCCGGGCGTTGGTGAGCATATCCCCGGTCAGTTCCACCTTGTTTCGCAGTAGGTACGGGATCCTGCCGGTCACCTTATGGGTCACCTTGTCGAACTGTTTTTCATATAGCAGGGAGGTTCCCGGGGGCATTCCTCTTTCCTTGGCGGTCTCCGGCGACATCTGGTCATACACCATGCGGAATTCCAACTGGGCCGTCACATCTATGATTTTCAAGGCCCTGTCGCGGTCCTTCACTCCAGGAAGCTGGATCAATATCCTGTTCTCCCCTTCCTGCACTATGGTGGGCTCGGCCACACCAAACTGGTCTATCCGGTTTCGCAGAGTCTCAAGAGCCTGGCTGATGGAGTTGTCGTATACCTGTTTGCGATATTGAGAGGTGAAGC
>JAOUPQ010000290.1 GCA_029879765.1 Nitrospinota bacterium
GCCAACTGGATCAGTTTGGCAGGGTTAGTCACCACAATATTGTTCTTGTTTTATTATATAAATAACTTGATTTTCCCCATAAAGGGGTCGCGCAAACACGAAGGAGGGGAGAGCTCCTGAGCCGCCGTGGCAGGCTCCCCTGCTTGGTTCTGGCTTGGGGGGTTGATATGTCAAATGAAATATAAAAAAATCAATTGACACTCCATTGTTCCTAAATTAGACTGTTAAGCTTTTATCAGGTTAATCGCCAGGGAGATTCTTTCTGGCGCTACATAACATCAGGCGGTTTGTCGCCAAAGAGGAGATACTAGTTTGCCGACCATAAATCAGCTCGTGCGAAAAGGGCGAAAGGCGGTTATCAGAAAAACGAAAAGCCCCGCCCTGACGGTATGCCCACAGCGCAGGGGCGTTTGTGTGCGTGTATACACCTCCACGCCGAAAAAGCCAAACTCCGCGTTGCGCAAAGTGGCCCGTGTCAGGTTGACCAACGGATATGAAGTGACCACTTATATTCCAGGGGTAGGACACAATCTGCAGGAACACGCCATGGTGTTGATCCGCGGTGGCCGCGTAAAGGACCTGCCAGGTGTGCGATACCACGTTGTGCGTGGCGCCCTCGATACCCTGGGTGTGGAAAGCAGGAAGCAAAGCCGCTCCAAATATGGAGCGAAGAGGCCCAAGAAATAGGCCTTGTTTAGGAAAATTCATCAACATTAATTCAGGTAATTTCTTGATATGCCAAGGCGAGGATTAAGACCATCAAAAACGGCCAGAAAAGGGGTGGCCCATGGCGACCGGGCTGTGAACCGTTTCATTAACGTGCTGATGAAAGAGGGCAAGCGCAGCATTGCGGAAGGTATATTCAACCAGGCCTTGGACCGGGTGCAGAAAAAGACCGGTTCGAACCCCATGGAAGTGTTCAACCAGGCTTTGGAGAACATCAAACCCTTCCTGGAAGTGAAGCCCCGCCGCGTTGGTGGCTCTACATACCAGATCCCTGTGGAAGTCGCGTCGGACAGAAGGCTGGCCCTGGCCATGAGATGGATCGCTCTCGGCGCCCGCAAGCGCGGCGAGAGGGGTTTTTCCGCCAGGCTGGCTGGCGAGTTGGTCGACGCGTACAACAAGACCGGCACAGCATGGAAAAAGAGGGAAGACACTCATAAGATGGCGGAGGCCAACAAGGCGTTCGCTCATTACAAATGGTAATATAGAAGTTTTTTGGAGTTAAAGACTTGTCTCGAAAAATAGCGCTGGACAAGGTCAGAAATATCGGCATTGTCGCCCATATCGACGCCGGAAAGACCACAACCACAGAAAGAGTCCTGTTTTACACAGGAATGACCCATAAGATCGGCGAGGTCCATGATGGGACCGCCGTGATGGACTATATGGAGCAGGAGCAGGAACGGGGGATCACTATCACTTCCGCCGCCACAACCTGCATTTGGGATAAGCACACCATCAATATCATTGATACTCCAGGCCATGTCGATTTCACTGTAGAGGTGGAGCGCTCCCTCAGGGTTCTGGATGGAGCCGTGGGTGTATTCTGCGCTGTTGGCGGAGTGGAGCCCCAGTCGGAGACTGTGTGGCGCCAGGCGGACAAGTACCACGTGCCGCGAATAGCCTTCGTCAACAAGATGGACAGGCTGGGAGCGGATTTTTACTCCGTGGTCAAACAGATTGCGGAGCGTCTGGGGCATCGGGCTGTGCCGATCCAGATTCCCATCGGCGCCGAGGACAGCTTCGAAGGCATTATCGACCTTGTGAAGATGAAAGCGGTAATCTATACGCCCGATGACAAGCTGGGTTCCACTTTCCAGTTGAAGGAAATTCCTGCGGCGATGGCCGAAGAAGCGGCTAAAATGCGGGACAATCTGGTAGAAGCCCTCTCTGATGTGGATGAAGAGATAATGGAAGCCTACCTGGAAGGGAAGCATGTGGATGAAAAACGCATTGCTTCAGCCATCCGCAAAGGGTGCCTCTCCATAAAGATGATTCCTGTGATATGCGGCTCCGCCTTTAAAAATAAGGGAGTTCAGGCTCTGCTGGACTCCGTGGTGGCTTATCTTCCTTCCCCGGTGGATGTTCTGCCTGTCAGCGGCACAGAAGTCGGTGGCGAGGACAAACTGGAAAGAAAACCCTCGGACGACGAGCCTTTTTCCGCATTGGCCTTCAAAATAATTGTGGATCCCTTCGTGGGGCAGTTGGCCTTTTTCCGGGTGTATTCCGGCAAGCTGGTCAGCGGAGAGCATGTGCTTAACTCCGTCAAGGGGAAAAGGGAGCGAATCGGCCGTCTGGTGAAGATGCACGCGAACAAGCGCGAGGATCTGACCGAAGTCTACACTGGGGATATAGCCGCCGCCGTTGGTCTGAAACTTACGGTGACCGGGGACACCCTTTGTGATGAAAACAAACCGATCGTCCTGGAATCCATGGACTTCCCAGAGCCTGTCATCCAGGTTGCCATCGAGCCAAAAACAAAAGCGGAGCGGGACAAGCTTTCCGCGGGATTGGCCAAGCTGTCTCGGGAAGATCCGACATTCAAAGTGAAAACCGACCCGGAAACCGCCCAGACCATTATCGCCGGAATGGGCGAGCTTCATCTGGAGATTATTGTCGACCGGTTGCGGCGGGAATACTCTGTGGACGCCCATGTCTCCAAGCCGATGGTGGCATACCGGGAGACCATCCGGAAGAAGGAGAAAGCGGAAGGACGTTTTGTTCGCCAGACAGGCGGCCGCGGCCAGTTCGGCCATGTATGGCTGGAAGCGGAGCCAAACGAGCCGGGCAAGGGTTTTGAATTTGTAAACAAGATCGTAGGCGGCGTCGTGCCAAAAGAATACATTGGCGCCGTTAAAAAAGGTGTCGAAGGGGCGTTGCAGACCGGTGTTCTGGCCGGCTTCCCCATGGTGGATGTGAAAGTCACACTGTTCGACGGCTCATATCACGAAGTTGACTCATCTGAAATGGCGTTCCAGGTGGCCGGCTCCATGGGGCTCAAGGCTGCGGTGAAAAAGTGCAGCCCGGCGCTGATGGAACCGATCATGGCCGTGGAGGTAGTCACCCCCGAGGCGTACATGGGGGATGTGGTGGGCAACCTGAACTCACGCCGTGGGAAAATCATGGAAATGAACGAGAGAGCCGGGGCCAAAATCATAAAGGCGGAAACCCCTCTTTCTGAAATGTTCGGATACGCGACCAGTTTGAGGTCTTTGTCACAGGGAAGAGCTACATTCACCATGCAGTTCTCCCACTACGAAGAGGCGCCCAGATCTGTTTCCGATGAAATAATAGCCAAATCGACCGGCAAAGATGTAGAGAAGATAGCGTAATATGGTATATAATCAAAGTTTTCTGAAAATGGGGAGGCTCTAGGAGAGTAAGCGTCATGGCAAAGGAGAAATTCGACAGGACGAAACCGCACGTCAACATCGGCACCATCGGTCACGTGGACCATGGCAAGACCACTTTGACGGCGGCTATAACAAGTGTGCTTAGCAAAAAGGGCC
>JAOUPQ010000292.1 GCA_029879765.1 Nitrospinota bacterium
TTGAATCTGGAGTCCACCCTGGCCCCTGGCCCTCCATGGCCGCCACCGGTGGCGCAGGCCGAGAAGAGCAGCAATGCGGATATCCCGATGATTCCTGCTGTGGTGATACTGCGGGGAGGCCAAAATAAACTTGCGGATGGTGCGCTCATAACTTCCTCTGGAGCCTGTTGCTTACAGCTATATTATACGCTTAAGGATGGGAAACCGAAATTCAATCCGTGGGGGCGCTCCCCCGGATATAGTGGCCGCTGACGCCGCCGCTTTTTTCCTGCAGGGCCACATGGGAGATCACCATAGCCCTGTCCTGGGACTTGAGCATGTCATATATGGCCAGGGCCGCCGCAAAAACCGCGGTCAGCGCTTCCATCTCCACGCCGGTGCGCCCCGTGGCGTTGGCCGTGGCGGTGATATGCACTCTGTCCCCTTCTTCGCCGGGGACGATATCCACACTGACGGAAGTCAAGGGGACAGGATGGCACAGGGGGATGATATCGGGAGTTTTCTTGGCGGCCATGATGCCGGCCAGCCGGGCCACCTGGAACACATCGCCTTTTTTCGCCTGACCCTCCATGGCCAGCCGCAGAGTCTCCGGTTTCATGAACACCTGCCCCACCGCCACCGCCTTGCGAAGGGTTTTGGGCTTATGGCCCACATCCACCATGTTGGCTTCGCCGTTTTCATTAAGATGTGTAAGAGCCATTTTCCACCAGAGAAGATTCAGATAACACGAGTCATCGCGCCGCCAGCCACCTCATGATCCACATGGCGATGGAGTCCACCTGTTCCCTTCGAAAAACAATTTTCCCAGGGGCCTGGTCCGGATCCCCGGTGGTGATGATATATCCGGTTTTATCCTCCGCCTTGCCGAAGGGAGGGCCGAAGAGAAAACGGAAACTTTCAAAATCATTCAAAGGCTCGCTTTTGAAACCTTCCACAATGACGATATCGGCCTTGTTTGTGAAAAACTTGAGGGTTGAGGAAAGGGTGATGACGCCAAAAGGGCGCTCGATGAAACCGAGCATTTCATCCCCGGCCAGCAACACAGGATTGGCGCCGGATTCCTTGAACCGCCACGAATCCTTGCCGATGGTGTCCAGCTCCACATCATGATGGGATCGCTTGATGGCCCCGACTTTTATCTCCTCGCGGCGAAGCCTGGCGATAACCTTTTCCACAACGATGGTCTTGCCGCTGCCTGAAGGGCCTATGAAAAGAATGACAGGTGGAATAAGATCCATTGGTTCGGACTTTAAAGTTATAATATAATCAGCTAGTTATTATACATCATTTTGTTGTCGCCATATGCCCAGGATACGTTTTTTCGCTTCCATTCAGGATAAACTAGGCGCAAGCGAATTGCGCATCAGGATAACTGATAGTCGGTCCCTGCGCAATATTTTGATGGAAACGGCCACCATCAACCAGATCGAGCCTTCGTTTTTCATCGATGGGCCGTTCCTTTTCGCCATAAACCAGACCATGGCGGGACTGGACGACATGGTGCAGGATGGGGACGAAATCGCCATCTTCCCCCCCATGTCCGGTGGACTCTAACCCCTGCTGGATCATTACTTTGCAGGCATGCTTTCGGAGCGGGCCTGTTGTTCCGCCATCTCCTTCAATGTAAAAAGCTGCTTGCGCATCATTATCAGATCCCCCGGCGGGAGCGCCAGACGGGTGGGCCAGCCAAACGGGCCCCAGGCGTATCGGATGGCGATCTTCACCAGCAGACGGCAAGAGCCACTCCCCGCGTCATGGATGTCATAGCTCAGCGCCGTTTCCCCCATTCGGCCCCCCAGCGAGAGCAGGCTTTTCAGACGCAGGGTTATGCTGGAGTCCTGCGCGAAATCCACCAGGTCGAATATGAACATGAAAGTCTGCCCCGGCGCCAGGTTTTCCAGGCCCGGCGTCAACTTCCTTGGGCTTTGCCTGCCGAAGTTATCCAGCAGGTCATAGCTGTATGGCGCGGCGCGCAACTGGCACAACCAGCGGAACACGATCCCGGCGGGCGCGTCGATGGTGATCCCCCGGAAAAGGGTGGCGGCGTTCTCCACCCCCAGTTTGTCCACGGCGAATTCCAGCCGCTCCTCCTCGGGGGAGACACCCCAGGATCGGGAGCCGCCTAGCAAAGCCTGGATAACGCCGGGTTCCTTTTCGGCCTGTTCGTCACCCATTCAGCAGCCTGGCCGCGTCCTTGGCGAAATAGGTAAGGATCATGTCCGCCCCGGCGCGGTGGATGGAGAGCAGGGTCTCCAGCATCACCCGGTCCCGGTCGATCCATCCATTGCGCCCGGCCGCCTCTATCATGGCGTATTCGCCAGAGACGTTGTACGCCGCCAGGGGATGGTCGAACCTGTCGCGGATCATCCGGATGATGTCCAGGTATGGGAGCGCGGGCTTGACCATGATAATGTCGGCGTTTTCCAATATGTCCTGGGTCACCTCGCGCACAGCCTCCCTGGCGTTGGCCGGGTCCATCTGGTATGTGGAGCGGTCGCCGAACTGGGGGGCGGAGTCGCAGGCGTCGCGGAAAGGGCCGTAGTAGCCGGAGGCGTATTTGGCGGCGTAGCTCATTATCGCCACGTCGCCATGGCCGCTGTCGTCCAGGGCCTCGCGCACGGCGCCGATCCGCCCATCCATCATGTCCGACGGGGCCACCATGTCCGCTCCGCAATCGGCATGGGTCAGGGCCATTTTGGCCAGCAGGTCCAGGGTGGGGTCGTTCAATATCTCGCCGGAGGCTTTATCCACCACACCGCAGTGGCCATGGCTGGTGAACTCGTCTATGCACACATCGGTGATCACCACCATCTCCGGGGCGGCGTTTTTGATCTCCTTGATCGCCCGCTGGATTATACCGTCCGGGTTGTACGCCTCGCTCCCCATCTCGTCCTTATGCTCCGGGATGCCAAACAGGATAACCCCGGGAATGCCCAGGGACTGGGCGGCTTGCACTTCCGCGGCCAGGTTGTCCACCGACAGGCGGAAGTTGCCCGGCATGGAGCCGATCTCTTCTTTGACTCCCTGGCCGTGATGGACAAAAAGGGGGTATATGAACATGTCCGGGCGCAGACGCGTCTCCCGGACCATCCTGCGGATGTTGGCAGAAGCCCTCAACCTGCGGGGCCTGTATTGCGGAAATTCCATTGTATCTCCCAGATTTGGTGGATTTACATATAAGCGTTCGATTTTATCATCAATCGGTCCCCTGGGGCGAATTGGATTTGGCCGGAGGGATCCCCCCCCGCCAGTCTGTCCCATTCCTGAAGATAAAGCCCGGTCATTCCCACATCCATTGGCTGAAACTGGTAAAATCAAACCCGGTATGGAACGAAAGACACAGACCGTTTATATACGAGAGAAATATAAAGGAGGCCCCATGGATGATCTGGATACTCCCCCATGCCCCGAGTGTGGCGCCGATGATATCCTCCCCATAAGGTATGGAATGCCAGGGACGGAAAGGATGCGGGAAATGGAGGAGGGGAAGGCGGTTTTGGGCGGCTGC
>JAOUPQ010000293.1 GCA_029879765.1 Nitrospinota bacterium
TGGAGTTCAGGTAGCCATCGGGGCAAAATCGCGCCCAACGCAGTATTTCAGCCTCATCGTCAATATACAGAAGGAGCGCGTCATTAAATCGATCTTTGCCATATGATCTCGTATCTTTTAGCGCCCATTCCTACACGCACTAGCGCCTCGGCTGCGGCCCAGGCCCTGGAAGAGGCGACTTCTGCTGTTATCCTGTAAAATTCACCATCCACTGTCAGATATAATTCATGAACGTTGGTTACTCCTAGCGGCAGTCTGTCTATAAAGTCCTCCCGGTCGGCAAAAGGCCTCTCCATGCGCTCTTTCACCAGCATTTCAGCTTCCCTTACGTCAAGCCCGGGTATGGCAGCAGCCAGCGCGTGTGCGGTTGCCGCGTTAACGTTTAAACGGACATGCCTCGGAAGGGCGGTGATATGGGGTGAAAGTTTGTCGATCACGTCCTTGTCGAAGCCTTTGATCATAGCCATTTCCATAGGCACAATCAGAAACCGGTTTCCGGCAAGCCGGGAAGGTGTTAAGCCGATGTAATATTCGTCCTCCGCGCCGTCTGGCCAGCGCCTTTCCGAGTCCGGATCGATCCAGTCGGTCAAGGTGTCAGCCAGCTCCAGCGGAAGGCTCAGACTCTTCAGCAATTCGATAAACGTCCTGATGCCCCTCGCGTTCGGCTTTTTATGCGCCAACATATTGTTCAGGTTGATCTTTCCCTGCTCGTCGTAGACAACCACGCGGGCGGGCGAGCCGCCGGTCAGGTCCAGGCCCTCCGGCAAGGAGCAGTCTTCTCCGGCTGAGCCCAGGTCCGAAGGAGCCGAAGACGCAAGGGTTAGAGCGGCATTCGATATTGCGGATCTTGCGATTTCCATCGACACCGCGCGCTCGGCCACCCCTTTAGCCCTTCGAATCGACACCCTCTGAGCCTCCAGCATCGCAAAAGCCAGCGCCGATAAGATGAGCACTACCATTATCGCCATTATCACCGCCGCTCCGGAACGGCCTTCCCAAAGGCGGCGGCCTTTCATTGGATGTCGAATACGCGCCATACGGTTGTACCCTTTGTTGTTACTATCGTAGCTTTCACTGCCATGGGAAGGTACGGTTCGTTCCATGAGTCGAGCCACATTCCAGTGTACTTGAAAGAGAAGCTCAGCGCCACGATCCCCTCTATGGCCGTAAACACCTCCGGCTCTTGGTCGTTGGGGCTGTCCAGCAACGGCCATACCTTGTACATGGCTCCTCCTGGGGCCGAGGAGTAGCCTACTCTCTGGAGACCGCCAACGTCAATTTTCATCTCTCCAAACCGCACAAACGTTATTTCTCCGCCACCGCCGCTCATAGGCGGCATTATTTCGTTGCCAAGCCGCCACTCCCTCTCCACTACATTGCCCATATCGTGCTCCATCCTGGCGAAAAACAGGGAAAGCTCGCCTAGCATCTCACGTTCGGTGTGCAGAAGTTCGGATGTCCTGTTCATGGTGTTCAATGCGATCAAAGAAATCGTAGCGATGACCGCTACGAACAATAGCGCCAAGAGAACCTCAATTAGGGTAAAGCCCCTTCTTTTTATCACCAAGTCCATGATGGCACCCCATGGAGCGAGGCCAGTAAATGCCCACTCACATTATTGTGGAAAACCTCAACAGTAAACGTTCCATCCTCATTCACAGTTTCTTTCCAGTAGAAGGTGATCCCACCCATCACAGTTTCCCCAGTTTCCCCACTTTCCCAATTTCCCTCCAGCGCTCCAGCCAGGGTCTTACAATCGGGAATAAACCCATATGCTCTCCTAATGACCCTGCACTCGGCCATCTTGTTTTGCGCCACCCATAGGGCATACGTTTCTGCGCGAGCTCTCCATGCGCTTTCGGCGGAGATGGTCGCGGATCTGGCCGCCGCCGCCATCGCCTGCGGCTTCACGACAATATTTCCAGGAATCTCGGCTGGGCTTGTTAACTGGAACCCCGGTCATCAGTCATCCTGAAACCCTCCGTTGGCCGAATCCCAAGTAATTATTATTGGCTTGTTGTTAAAATCCAGGCATCTCCCATTCCATCCTTTGGCCACGAAACTGTCCTGGCCGACTTCAACAGAGATATTCGATCCCTCGCTTATGGAAAAGCCGGACAATCCTGATTCATTGATGGCATAGGCGTCATATTCAACGAAATACTCTTCTTGGGCGATGGACAGGTTGGCCAAGTCGCTTTGTAAAACGCTGCACGGGTTGTAGCCCTCCGTGAATAATCTTTGATTCCCAGAGGCGATCCAGGCCACCTGATGAACCGCCCCCGTGAAAACAATCCCCGCCGTGAATGTTAGAAACAGCAGCATTACGCAGGAAAGTGTCCATCGTATGGGCCAATGTCTCTCCTTTTGCCCGGGGCTATCATCGGCCGCACCCATGTTTATAAATATCCAGGTGAAAAGCCATTGGGAAAGAAATATAAGAAGAATCCAACTAACCAAGGCGCTGGTGAGTATTTCCAAATTCCAGAATACGTTTGGCAAAGTCCTTAGCGGAAAGGAAACCCAGCCTGTCGATAAATAATATATAGCCCCCAGCGGGTCTGTACGGGTTACAATTCCGAAAAAAAGAATGACAAAGAACAGAGTAATGATGCCTGTTATTGAAAATATAATTTTGAGTGTGGGCTTGGCTATGGCGGCAATTGCGCCAAGTTTATATTGCTCCTCTGTCATCATGCAACAGGCTTTTGGGAAAAGAGCTGTTTCATATTCTCGCCGGAACCCGTCTCATTTATTGTCATCAGCCTGTTTCTTGGTAAAGGTCAACTTATATGTGGCGCCTTGGAGTTCCCAGGCCCCTGGAGTCATCAACTCTCTCGCCCCGGATATCATTGCCAGAACTATGTTGAATGCCAAGGCCCAGGCCAGCACAAATCCGACGGATCTCCAATAGCTCAAATGTGGCAACCTGTCGAAATCCTTTCGAAGATAGTTCCATAACTTCTGAAAAAGAAACGAAACAAAGAGAAAAACGAAGATAAAAAAAGAGAGGGCCTGGAAACGGAACCGGCCCAATTGAGTTAGCTCTACAGAACCTGGCATCCCAGCCATGGCTGCGTCGGGTAGGAAAAAAGTAAACAGCAACACGAGAAATGTCTGAAAACAGGTCGTCACCATTTCCATAAACCTTCCAAGAGCATTCCAGATAGAGAACGCATTATTCAAATGGACTCAAAATCGAACATGGAAATGACCCAGCCACTCCGTGGCGCGTGCGGCAATATACCCAGCAAAGATATATAGCTGATACAATAATATTTCATATTGTTAATACTTGTCAATGCCCCAGTTCAACAAGCAAGCGCACCGCTAAGCATGAGGATATACTTGGTGGCTATGAGAAAGAAATATAAGCAATTAGGAATAAAAGAGCGGGAGAGAATCATGGTGTTGCACAGCCTGGGCTGGAGTCATGGCCGCATAACCTGTGACATCGGACGACCCAGTGGAGGGCTGTACAGCGCATGGGA
>JAOUPQ010000294.1 GCA_029879765.1 Nitrospinota bacterium
GGTTATGGCTCTCCCTTCGCGCAAGATCAGCAGGGTGAAGCGGATCGTCACCCACGCAGGCGACCTGGAATACGCATTCGCTCCCTTGTCCATCACCCTCGTGCTGGAGGACGAGATCGACGTTGGTCGGGGCGATATGCTGGCGCATCCTTCAAACCAGCCATCGCTGAAATATGAAGTGGAAACCATCCTTGTATGGATGCGCGAAGAGCCGATGGAACTGAACTCCCCGTATATCATAAAGCACACGACAAAAACGGTGCGAGGCGCCTTCTCCCGCCTGGCCTACAAGATCGACCCCAACGAGCTTCATCGAAAAAACGACAACAGGATGGTATTGAACGAGATCGGCCGCGCCACCCTGGAGCTTTTTCAGCCTTTGGCATGCGATCCCTACGCCCGCAACAGGAGCACGGGCAACTTTATCGTCATAGACCCCAGATCCAACGACACCGTGGGCGCCGGGGTGATCATCGATCGGGTCAAGAGCCAGGAGAGGGTCGATCTGGCCTCGGATATAAAACCGGTCAGCCGCAACATTGTAAGCCACTTTGGCATAGTCACAAAAGAGGAGCGGGAATCGATCCTGGACCAGAAGGGAGCCACCGTCTGGCTGACGGGACTAAGCTTTTCCGGCAAATCCACCATCGCATACACTCTGGAAAAGCTCCTGATGGGCCAGAAACGCCCCTGTTATGTGCTGGATGGGGAAAACATCCGCCAGGGCCTGAACCGGGACCTGGATTTCTCCCCCGGCGGACGCAGGGAAAACATCCGGCGCATCGCGGAGGTGGCCCGCCTGTTCAACGACGCCGGGATCATTGTGATCACCGCTTTCATCTCTCCGTACCAGGATGACAGGAAGGGAGCGCGGGAGATTGTCGGCGAAGAGAAGTTCATAGAGGTGTTTGTCGACGCGCCGCTGGAAACCTGCGTCCAGCGAGACACCAGGGGCCTGTATGACGCCGCGAGGAAGAATGAAATTCCCAAGTTCACAGGAATAAGCGCCCCCTATGAGGCGCCCATGGCCCCGCACATTCATTTGCGCACCGATGAGCAATCGATAGAGGAATGTGTCAGAACAATCCACAGATACCTGACGCTGAACGAGTTCATCCAGAGGAAATAAACAGAGGAATCAGGCCAGTCCCCATCCATGGAAGAGGCTACGCCGGAGTCTGCGCCTTGCTTTCCTGCGCCGTCGGAGCGCCGGATGGTATCTCCCCTGCGACCACCAGCGCCCTGCGCATCATGATGGGCCCGGCCACCTGGTTCACCGCCACCGCCGATATGGCGATAGTGGCCACTATGGCGCCCACCGGGCCGAATATCTGCTGCGCCAGCACCGCAAAACCGATGTTTATCCCTGCCTGGCCTATGAAACCCTGCCAGGCGTTGCGGCGCATCTCCACCGGTTCCCCGGCCATTTTAAGCCCCGTGTTCACCCCCAGCCACACAGCCCCCATCCGGGAGAAAACCAGCGCCAGGGCCAGGGGCAGGTTCGCCACCAGGGCGGATAAGTCCAGCCCCTGCCCCGCCAGGGAAAAGAAGATAACATACACCGGAGCCGACGAGTACTCGATTGCCTTGATCAGTTTCTCCCCGCTTTTGGAAAAATTCTCCACCATGAATCCGGCCACGATCGCCGCCAGCATGGCGCTGACATGAAAATGGATCGCGACTTCCGACAACGCCATGGCCATGCCGGAAATCCATAACGCCACGTTCTCCTTTGTCTGGCGCAGGATCAGGATCATCATTCCCCCGGCGCCAAGGCCGATCACCACCGCGCCTCCGATATGCCGCAGCACTCCGGAAGCCTGGTCGCTGTGGGCCATCCCCAGGAAATACCCCACAACCGGCGCCAGCATGCCGAACACCAAAATCACCACCACATCCACAATCACCGTGGATCCCATGACTATTTCCGAGACCGGCCCCTTGGCCCTCCCTTCGGTGATCACCGCCACCGCCGTGGCTGGAGAGTTGGCCATGGAGAGGATGCCCAGCAACAACGCCGCGCCGAAGGCCGACGCCAGTGGGGTGGATGCGGAAACTCCCTCTGTCACCCCGGAGAAATAGAAGGCGGGAAACATCACCGCCATGACGAAAAACAGAGCCGCCAGGGACTGGCCAGCCACCGCCAGGGACAAAGCCTTGATCCGCGGCTTGTATCTTTCCAGTTTCAGCTCACCCCCGGCGGTGAAGGCGATCAACGAAAGGGCAAGACCATTGACAAGACGCAACGGCTCCGCATTCTGGGCGCTGATCAGGTTGAGGGCATATGGTCCGGCGGCGATTCCCGCCAGCAGGTAGCCTGTGATGCGAGGAGCCCCGATCACCGGCGCCGCCTGTCCCAGGAAGAAAGCGAACAGCAGCAAAAACCCCAGGGCCATGGCGCTCTCCGCCATGGAGCTGGCGATTCCCAGCTCGGCGCCGATGGATCGCGCCAGCAGGATAAGGCCAGTTGCCAATCCCGCCACCGCCCCTATTCTAAGGGCTCTATTCAGCGACATCGGCCTTCTCCTCTGTTTTCTTCTGCCCTTCCGCCATGCCCACCGCCCTCCGGATCAACGCCGGAGCCACCGCCTCGCTGAACATGGTGGAGACCGCGATCACCCCGAAAGCAAAGGCCGCCACCTGCCCATGGTAGCCCAGCAGGAAGTTGAGCCCCATGGCAAGCCCCATGGCCCCCGGCGAGCATAAGGCCAGCCCCGCCTCCGGAGCAAGCTGGCGCCCCCCATCCACCATCCGCTCCAGGACCCGCATGGAATAGAGCTTCAGGGCAATCCGCCCGGCCACCAGGGCCAGGGCAGTGATCCATACCATCGGCCCCACCGCCGTCCACCACATCCCGGCCAGCACCAGCAGGATCACATAAAACGGCTTCTCCGTGGAATGCAGGGCGGAATGCAACGTGTCGTCATGGCTCAATGTATTGGCCAGAACCACCCCCACAACAAGGTTTGTGAATAGCGGCGAAAGGCCAAGGTAGAAGCTTATGCCGGAAGCGAAGATTATGAATCCCAGAAACACCACCAGGTTGTGCTCCTCGGAGAGGCGCTTGCGGTCTATCAGCAGGAACATCACCGCCAACAGCGCCGCGATAATAAACGAATGTATCAGCAGCGCCAAACCCCGCTCCGGGGAAAAAGCGGAGCCTTGCGTTCCATCGAAAAAGCAGAACACCAGCCCCACCACCACCAGCGCCGGGGCCAGATCCAATGTGGCCACCACCAGAAGGGGACGCACCTTGGACAGAGCAGTTTTTGGCAGCCTGGCAGCCGTCATGCTGATGGCCGTGGGGGAGGAGACAGAACAGGCCGCCGCCACAAGAAACGCCCCCAGGACAAGCTCGCTAAACTGGCCGCCATGAAACAGCCACGCAAAAAGAAGGAATATGGCAAAGAGCCCGATCCCCGTGGCCAGGGCCTGGCCCAGGGTGAGGTATCTTAGGAAAGGCTCCACCTTCCGCAGGTCCGCCAGCC
>JAOUPQ010000295.1 GCA_029879765.1 Nitrospinota bacterium
TGTGGGCGGCCGCGCCCCGATGCTGGAGTCTGTGGCTTCCTTGGCGATTGAGCGGATGAGCGATCCGCGCTACGCCGGAAAAGCCAAAACGATCGAGGAGTATCTTCTCGAATCGATGGTGGATCCCTCGGCCATGGTCGTGGAGGGATTCGGCAAGAAGGGGACCAACGACACCGTGAGCCCCATGCCGGACGTGAGCAAGGGCGCCATCGGGCTCTCCGCGGTGGAGATGAACGCGGTTATCGGCTATCTACAGAATATCGCTGGCGTGGAGGTGACGGTGTCGCTGCCCACGGGTGATGAAGGAGCTCCGGCGGAAGACGCCGCTCCAGCGGAGATTAAAGTGGCCGAGAGCCCGGAAGAGGCTTTCGCCAAATTCGATTGTCTCTCCTGTCATATTGTTCCCGGGATGGAAGAGGGGGGCGATATTGGCCCTGATCTGACGGATATGGCCTCCGTGGCAGGGGGCAGGAAAAAAGGTATGTCTTCGACGCAGTATATAATCGAGTCGATTTTGAAGCCCAATGACTTTGTGGTGGAAGAATACGACGCGGATATGATGCCGGACGATTACGCCGGGAGAATGACGGTGGCGGAAATGAACATGATCGTCGACGCCCTGGCGGGCAAGAAATAAAGGGGGTAGGTTTATCTGATGAAATTACTGAAACCTTGGATATTGGTGCTGGTTGGATACCTGCTGTTAAAGATCGGTGTCCCTCTGGCCGGGTCGTTCCTGCATCCTGGAACATGGCCCGTGGTTCCATCCTCCGTGATGAAGATGTATGTCTTCTTCATGGTGGCCGGAGCGTTGTTGATTTATTCCTTTTCGGAAGAGGGGTTCAGCTCCTCAATTGGCCCGATCGTGGACGTGTACACGAATCCGAAAAAGGGCGGGCTCAGGCTGGGCGTGATTCTGTTTGTGGGGCTTTTTGGGGCCTATGTGGCCTATCAGTATGTGAAGCCCACATTCGACGCGCCGGTGGAGCTGCGGTCGGTGCATCCTGCGCCTCCTTCCGCGGCCAAGGCCTGGGGCAAGTCTTATAATCTTCAGACTTTGAAAAATCCCTTGCGCGAGGATACGGCCAATTACGCCGCCAACTCCGAAGATGGGGGCAGGGTCTATTACCAGAACTGCTACTTCTGCCACGGCGACATGATGTTGGGCAAGGGGCCATATGCCGAAGGCTTCAACCCCATGCCGGCCAACTTCGTGGACGTTGGCACCATCGCCCAGTTGACAGAGTCTTTCGTCTTCTGGCGTATAAGCACGGGCGGTCCGGGCTTGCCTTCGGAGGGAACTCCCTGGATATCTGCCATGCCGATATGGCACACTCTGCTGAGTGAAGAGGAAGTCTGGAAGGTAATCATTTTTCTGTACGACTACACGGGGCACAAGCCTCGGGTAACGACGGAACATCATTGATATATAGGCAAGGGATAGCGATGCGTTCAACAAAAGGAATAATGACGGTTGTAACCGCTGCGGCCCTGGCTGTGTATTTCGTGGCCTCGGCGGGTGTGGCCCTGGCCGCCGCCGGAGACGCGAAAAACGGCGAGGCGATATACATGAAGAAGTGCTGGTGGTGTCATGGAAAAGAGGGCGAGGCCGATGGGCCGGGCGCCAATTTCATGATTCCGCCGCCGCGCAACTTCACGGATGGTGTGTATAAATACAAATCCTCCGCGTATAACGAGGATCTGGATATCCCCCGGGACGAGGATCTTTACAGGATGATCTCCGAAGGGATGCCGGGCACCAGCATGCCGGAGTGGAGCAAGGTATTGGATGAGAAACAGCGGTGGGATCTGGTGGCGTATATCAAGACCCTCACCGATATGTTCGAGGACGCCCCCAATCCGGCGGAGATGAGCTATGGCACGCCCGTGGCCAGTTCCGCGGACAGCATCGCCAAAGGCAAGCAGCTGTTCAAGGACGCCAAGTGCTTTGAGTGTCATGGCGAAGGGGGAAGGGGAAACACCATCAAGAAGCTCAAGGAGGAAAGTGGCGCCAAGCTGTGGCCCAGGGACCTGAGCAAGCCTTGGACTTTCAGGAGTGGCTCTGAGCCCAAGGATATTTTCGCCAGGATATCGGCGGGAATACCCAACACTCCCATGCCGGCTCATGCGGCGGACACCACCGGCAACGGCAAGCTTTCCGTTGAGGATCGCTGGCATGTGGTGAATTATGTCATGTCGCTGGCGGACGAGAGGATGAAAACCAAGGAAGGTGAGATCGTGGTCAAGGGTGTCTATAGGGACGCTCTGCCCAAGGACGAGAACGACCCTGCCTGGGACATTGCCGAGGGTACCACGTTCTTCCTGGCGCCCCAGATTATCATGAACGACAGGATGTATGATCCGTCCAACGACACTATCCTGGTAAAGGCGACTTTCACTGACAAGGAAGTGGCGTTTCTGCTGGAGTGGAACGACAGGACCAAAAGCGTGAAGGGTGACACCAACGCTGCCACCCTGGCCTGGGGCGACCTGAACCCCGATGGTGTGGCGATCCAGACTCCTCTGGGCCTGGACGACCTGGCCACCGGAAAGCCCTATTTCGGCCATGGAGACGCTTCCAGGCCGGTGAGCATAATGCACTGGACCAGTGGAGATGTGGAAAAGGGCCAAACCGCCACCATGTTCTCCTCCATTGGCGCTGGGAAAAAGGACGCTTCGGACGGGGCGGCGGCGGGATTTGTCTCCACCGGGTCGTACAACGCCGGAGTATGGAAGGTTATGATGAAAAGAAGCCTGACCACCGGCGCCAAGGATAAGGACACCCAGTTCGAGGTCGGGAAATACATTCCCATAGCCTTCGCCAACTGGGACGGCTCCAATGGTGAGGTGGGGTCCAAGCACACCCTGACCACATGGCGCTGGCTCCTGCTCAAGCCGGAGACCGGTTCTGCGGTGGTGATGGTTCCATTAATGGTCTTCGTCCTGCTGGTTGCAGGGCAGTTCGTCTTCTCCTTGGTGGGAAGAAAAGAAGAAGACTGATTGTAGATCACGCATGTTTGCGATTAATTTGATATAGGAGGTTTGAGTATGACAAGGATTTTGGCTTTGGCCGTGTCCGTGTTGATGGCGGCGGCTCCGGCGGCGATGGCCGCGGATGGCAAGGCGCTGGTGGAAAGCAACAAGTGTGGCTCCTGCCACCAGATGGCTGGACCGGCGGTGAAGACGATTGCGGAAGTTCTTAAGCGCAAGGCGCCTGACCTGTTTTACGCGGGTAGCAAGTTCAACAAAGATTGGCTGGTGAAGTATATCCAGAGCCCGACCACATTGCGCCCGGGCGGTGTTGTTTATCTGAACAGCCTGACCACCGAAGGGGAAGCGGATGTGGTGAAGAATCCTCCGAAATGCGCGTCCAAGCTTTCGGCCGGGGATGCGGCGGCGGTGGCTGACTACCTTATGACCTTGAAAGACGCCAGCATGAAGACCGGTGTTTTCAAGCAAGAAAAAAAGGTGAAAAAAGCCCG
>JAOUPQ010000296.1 GCA_029879765.1 Nitrospinota bacterium
GGAGGAGGCCATGTCGATGGCCTCTCTTTGGCATGTCGTGACGCAACGTCCGCACCCGATACACCGGGCTTTGGAAAAAGCCAGCTGGCGCCCCGGATCCAGCCCTTCCGGATTGTGGCAGAAGACGCACCGCATGGGGCATCCCTTCAGGAATACGACACTTCTTATCCCCGGCCCGTCCTCCCGGCTGTGCCGTTTTATCCTTACCACCAGTGGGTTAGCAGGCATGGGGGCGTTCAACCTTGTTTGATCCCCAGCCTTCCCAGGAGGTTTCTGGATATATAGCCGAACTTGTAGATCATAGCCAGATTGCCATCCACTTCCACTTCGTTTTTCAGGATGGAGTCCAGAATATCCTGATCCTTGGAAAGGAGGAATTGCCGTAGCGCCGCCGGTGTGGAAAAGGAAACCCTGGTGTCCCAGTCGCTTATGGCTTTGCCCTGGACATCCAGGCCGCCATTGGAGAAGATCGCCGATGTGGCGACTTTCGGGCCGGCAGTGAATAGATATCTGGCGTTGTATCCTTTTATGTTGTCCTTGAACCCCGGCAGAATAACACTCCCTACAGGGCTGAAGGCTATTTCCATTCCTTCCATCAGTCCGTCAAGAAAGGCATCCATCAGTTTTGCTTCCAGGTAATCTCTGAGATCATCGAGTGATTTGAAGACTTGCATTGTTTATCTCCCCTGTTTTGTGGTTTTATTTTGTCGCATAGCTCTTATGCCTGGAGGTTGTATGTCACGGCTTTGCCTGTGAGCAGGTTATATTCAGTGCGTTCTATGATCTCGCTTTGCATCTGTGGATTCAGATCGATGAAATACGCCGTGTACCCGGACACCCGGACAAGCAGATCCACGTATTTGTCAGGATTTTTCTGCGCGTCCCTGAACATCTTCTCGTCGGTGACGTTGAACTGTATCTCCACACCTCCCTTGGAGCCGTTCCCGTTTCCATGAAAATACCCAGCCACCGAATCGGCGAAAGACTTGATCATCTTTTCCCGGATAACATCCAGGTCGTCCCCATCCTCGACCAATGACTGATAAGGCGTGTACTTGATGTTGAAGGCCACTCCGGAGGAAAGATATTTGGAGGGGACGCTGGACACGGAGTTCAGGGTTTTCGTCAGTTCCGGGGTCTCCCCGGAGACTGGGGTGAAACCGCTGGTGAAGTTTTCCCTGTCACCCCGGCCATTGGGCAAAGCCTTGGTCAGGCGGCCATACCCGGCGTGGCTGGTCATGGTCCAGTACCCCACCCGGTAATGGATGCCCGCTCCTCTGTAATGGGGCGATTTGCCGAATTCTTCATCCAGCAGTTGGGCGATAAAGGACGCATTATTGTCGGCCAAGGGATTTTCGTTGCCGTATTTTGGAGTTTTGGCCGGATTGCGCAGCTCGGCCTGAAGCGCCTCGTAACCCTTGAAGTTATTATTCAGCGCTTTCATAAGTGTTTCCCAGCTCATGGATTTGTCGCCGTATACTTTCTGCTCAATAACGCTCAGGCAATCGGCGGTGTCGGCAAATCCAATGGTCGCCACCCCGGAGGCGTTGCGTTCGGCTCCGGCGAAAACCAGATCCTTTCCCTTCTCCAATGGCCCTTCGAACAGGGTGGAGAGGATGGGGGTAGGGTGGTATTTCTGGTGTATCTCTCCTGCGATGTTGTTAAGGGTCACAGCCTGCTTTATCAGCCAGCGGGCCTGGATCTCGAAGGCGTCCCTGAACTGCTGGTAGGAGGTGAACCGGGTCGGGTCTCCTGTGTGCGGCCCTATTTGCAAAGAGCCGGTATGGCGGTGGCGGCCATCGAACAGGGCCATCTCCAGGGCGGAAGCCAGGTTCAGCAGGATAGCCCCCGTGGCCATATATCCTCTTCCGGCGCTGGTCGGTTCCACACACCCCACTACGCCGTAATCCCGGGCCTGCGCCTGGCTTTCTCCTTTTCTCATCATGGCGTCGATGATCGCCCTGTCGTTGTGGATGGCAGGTGTGGCCCTGGTGTTCACGTTGACCTCGCAAATCCTCTCCAGATACTCCCGGCTGCTTTTTTCCGGATGGTACCTGCAATTCAGGTTAGGGTCGCGCAACATCATCAGTTCGGTGGCGCGCAGCATCACATAGGTCAGGTCGTTCACCGCGTCCTCGCCATTTTCATCCACCCCTCCCAGGGTGATGGCCTGGTTCGACCCGGTGCCGCCAAACAGTTGTTCTCCTGCCTCCGGAATGGAGGGGACATGGTCGCCGATCTTCAGCCAAAGATGACACACCAGCTCCACCGCCTCCTCCGGAGTAAGCCGCCCGGCGTCCACATCGGCGCGGTACAGGGGATATAGCAGTTGATCCAACCTCCCCAGGCTAAGGCCGGTGTTGGAATTCTCCAGGTGGCAGGCTATCCAGCAGAGCCAGATGGTGGTCAGCCCCTCCCGGAAAGTGGTGGCGGGATTTTTCGGGACTGTCCTGTATATCCTGGCGATCTCCTGGAGTTCTTTCTTGTCGTTCCCCTGGGCGCTATTGGCCATCTGTTCCGCCTTGTTGGCCAGGGCGGCGGAATATTCGATGATTCCCATCATCCCTTCCTTCATGGCCTGGTAAAAGTCCTTCCGCGCCTGATCTCCGGCTTCGGTCTGTTTTGTTTTCGCCTCGTTTATAATCCCTTGCAATCCAATGCCAAGAGCCTTCTTGAAATCAGGGATAGTGTGCGAAATGCATTGGAATTTGCTGACCAGGAAGAAAACCAGGTAGTCGTGCAGCTGGAGCAGGGGGGATGTCTTCTCTCCATTGCCATAAATCTTGGCGCGGGTCAGGTCCATGATATTGAAGTTTATCCAGTTCGGGAATACATCTTTGTTGAGCGTGTCCGCGTCCGCCGCGGAAAGCTGGAAAGGATTGGCGGCCCGGTTTTCCATGGTCTCCAGCTCCGGCCAGAGGGTCAGCGCCAGCCATTCCGGATATAGAATCACCCCTTTGGATTTGGAAGTGGTGGAGCCGGCGAAAGGGGATTTGTCATGCAGATCCATCCGGACCATCCCTTTTTGTCCCTTCACCTTTTTATAGCCGAAAGCGTGCCGCACAATCGGCGTTCTGTTTTGAAGGACATATCGGTATGCCTTGGCGGCGTCCAGCGAGGTGATCTGGCTTTTGTTGAAGAGCCCGTTGGCTTTGAAATATTCTGTGAGCAGCCGGGGCCTCTCCACGTCCACTTCCGGGCTGGCCGCGAAATACTCTTTTTTCATCTGATCCACATCAGGGCTGATTTTAATCTGATCCAGGGAAAGACCTGTTTTGGGAAAAGTGATTTGTGCCATGGCGATACCCTTTCAATAAGTTTTTGCGAAGAACCCACCAAATTGCTAACAGGCGGATCGCCGTACCCCCCGGCGTAAATCGCCTGCATGTAATATTGTTGCGACAGACGGTAACATAACATACGTCTGTATCAAAGTAAAGTAAGCAGTATCATGGCAGGGAAAAGTATGA
>JAOUPQ010000073.1 GCA_029879765.1 Nitrospinota bacterium
CTCGACCGCCACTGGCTCCTCGGCGACCACAGGCTCCTCGGTGACCACAGGTTCCTCGGCCGCCACTGGCTCCTCGGCAACCACAGGCTCCTCGGTGACCACAGGTTCCTCGGCGACCACTGGCTCCTCTGCGACCACAGGTTCCTCGGTGACCACAGGTTCCTCGGCGACCACTGGCTCTTCGGCAACCACAGGCTCCTCGGCGACCACCGGCTCTTCCAGATTGTCTTTCGCCATCATCGCTTCGAGTTCTTTCAGGCTATCGCTGCTCTGGATCTGCTCTTCAACTCCTGCGTCTTCCGAAAGGATCGGCTCTCTGGGACCCAGGCCATAATCGTCGAATTCCTTGTCTGCAGCGGCGGCGGCAAATTCTATCTGGCTATCAGTGAGCAATTGCGATTCACTGAGGATTTTCTCCATATCCACATCCGCAGCAATAATAGGCTGCGGCGCTCCAGGCTTGGGTACCGGTGGTTTGGCGCCAGGAGGTGGAGCGGGACGCTGGGCGGCTGGTTTCATCTGCGCTGGCGGCGCGGCAGGTCTGGGCTGGGTGGGCTTTCCAGGCATCGGCTTTCCAATCAGTGGCTTGCCAGGAACTGGACTTCCAATCAATGGCTTGCCAGGAGCTGGCTTGCCAGGAACTGGACTTCCAATCAATGGCTTGCCAGGAGCTGGCTTGCCAGGAACTGGACTTCCAATCAATGGCTTGCCATGGGCTGGCTTGCCAGTCATGGGCCTGCCAATAAGAGGCTGGACGGGACCTGTCGGTTTTTTCCCTGTTGGGGCTTTTGATTTATCCTTGGACGGAGCCGATGGCTGGCTGTCCCATGATGGGATTACTGGCCCACTGCTTATCAGCGGTTTTTTCGTCCTGATCTTTTCTTCCGGTGGCTCTTCTCGCAGATTCGCCAGGCTGGAGAGAGTGTCATCCTGGGACAAGATGGGCTGCAACGGGCCTGAATCCACCATTTCCGAAAGAGGCACACTGTCATCCATTTCCTCGGTAGGTGGAGTCATGGAGGGAAAATCCCCCTGGGGGAAATCGGGGATACTGGCCTCACTGAGAATGGGGACGATGGGCTCCAGCGCGTCCAGTGGCGAAATCCCGTTGGCGGCCTGGTATTCCTCTTCCACAGGCTTGGGGGGTGGAGTGGGCTTTCCATGGGGCTGTATGGGCGTTTTCGCTCCTTTCACCTGGGGTGGAGCCTTCGGCGCGGTGGATGACTTGGGAGGTTGCGCTTTATTCGCGGATGGAGGCTGGGGAGCCACCAGGGGAGTGATAACCCGGGCAGGGGCTCCTTGCGCTGGGACTATGAAGCGTATGCCGCATTTCTTACACCTGGCCCTGCGTCCGACATGGCTCTGGGGCATGTTGCCATAGACGGTTTTACAGCCAGGGCACGTTACGTTCATTCCCATCCTTCACTTGCGTTATCCGCGTTTTTTACCAAAGGGTGATTCATCACGATGGATTATTCCGCGGCGTCTATCCGCCAATCGGCCAGAACCGCCGTTATATTATCCTTGCCACCGGCCATGTTGGCCGCGTCCACAAGATATCTGCACACCGCTTTGGGCGATACTGTCTTGCGCAGTTGTTCCTGGATCTCTTTTTCCCCCAGCATGCTGGTCAACCCATCGGAACAGAGCAGAATCCTGTCTCCGTTTTCCAGATGTATCAACGAGATATCTGGCGGCACGTCATCTTCCATGCCAATAAAGCGAGTGATTTTCCCCCTGGCGGGGTGGCTGGCGACCTCTTCTTCAGTGATTTCCCCCGCGTCTAGCAGAAGACGAATAACGGAATGATCCTTGGTGAGGGCCAGCAGGTAATCGTCCCGATAAAGGTATGCCCTGGAGTCGCCCATATGGGCGATCATGGCGCGGTCGCCCCGCACCAGGGCCATGACCATGGTGGCGCCCATTCCCGCCAGGTTCACTTTGCCCCTGGAGGAATCAAAAACGTTGCGGTTGAGCGCCACGATCTGTTTGCTGATAATGTCCACCGCGAAGGGGTCGTTGAGGTTGGCGATGTTGGTTCCTTCCTGCATTATTATTTCCGGCAAGGTCTTCACCACGATTTCCGCCGCCAGGGCTCCCCCCTCTTCACTGCCCATTCCGTCGGACACTACCAAAAGCCCCATGGCGCCATCGGCGAACCATGCGTCTTCGTTGTGCGTCCTGACTTTCCCCTTGTCGGTAAGCCCGCTTATCTCCATCATGCCAAGCCTATCCTTTCATCTTTTCATGACATCGCGTCGAGCAACATTTTCTTAAGCTCCCTCGCCGTTTTGATTTTTATTTCCGGCTGATCCACCAACGCCAGATCAATGACCTCCGCCAGTTTTTCTGGGATGGAGGGCTCCCGTTCCCGGATGGGGGTGGGTTTGGTTTGCAGGACTATCTGCCAGGGATCTTTCCCTTTCAGGAATTTCCGTGGAAACTTTCCGGTGAGCATGTTGTACAAGGTGGCGGCCATGCTCCACACATCGATGTCCGGCTTTGCGTATTTGTAGTTGATCACCTGGGGGCGGGAGATGAAATACGGTGTCCCCACCACAGCCCCTGTCCGGGTCTGGCCAGACAGCCCGGCCATATCGAAAGCCTTGCCCAGCCCCACATCCGCTATTTTCGCCACCCGCTCCTCCCCCTTGCCTGTAAGGAAGATATTGGCGGGTTTCAGGTCCCGGTGCACGATACCCCGGCTGGTGGCATAATCCCCTTCCGCCAGCTGCACGTTGACTTCCACGTTGTGGGCGTATTCCAGGCCGTCGAGGGCCTGCAGGACAATCTCCACCGCCTCGTCCACCGCCAGCTTGCCGCCGTTGGCCGCCATCAGCATGTCCACGCTTCCGCTGTCGCAATATTCGAGGGTGAAAAAGAAGATTCCCCCGGAGTAACCTGAATCGAGAAGCTGCACCACGTTGGGATGGCTCAGGGCTTTGGTGACTTCCACTTCCCGCTGAAACATGTCCCGGGACGCCTTGTCGGTGGCCACCTGGGGGAGCATCACCTTCAGCGCCACCCGCTCGCCGGTTTTTTCGTGCCGGGCCAGATACACGGCGCCCATTCCGCCTTTCCCCAACTCCTTGATGATGGTGTATCCCTGGATATTCTCCACATTTTCGTTGTCCCCCTTGTTGGCTTTCTCCACCAGGGCCTGGGCTATTTTCATGGGATTATTGCGGCACTCCTGGCATACATACTCCCCCTTGCGCGCCTTGTTCACCTCACCGGAGATATCCTTGCCGCACTTGCCGCACTTTTTGGACTCGGCGATGATGTTCTCCGCCTCCATCATTCTGGTGGCCGCCTCCCCTCCGGCGCCCATCTGGTGCTCTTCGCACAAAAAGATGTTCTCCCCCACCATGGCGGTGGCGTATTGACCTTGGGGGATCTCCGCGCCGCACTTGACGCAAGCCGGGGGGATATAGACGATCACCTTGAACATGGTGCCTCCCAGGGTGATCTCATCTCCATCGCTTAGGTCGTATTCCGGGAACTCGGAGAGGACAACACTTTCGGCGGAGGCGCCTTGCTTGCGCTGGCCGATTTTCTGGCCATTCACGAATGTGCCGTTCATGCTGCCGAAATCTCGGATGCGGATATCGGGGGGGTTGATATCGAGCAGGCAGTGGTTTCTGGATATGGTGCCGTGAAAGTCATCGTCCGGCAGGCGGGGGTTGCAGTCCAATCCTCGGCCTATAATGCAGGTGGAGCGCTCGCCAAACTCATATTCGTTCCCCACCAGGGCGCCTTTGATAACTTTTAATGTAATTTTCGACGGCATTTTCTAAATGTCAACAAATAGTGACGCCAATTTCGCGACAATTCATTATAAAAGCATAATCGCTATTTTCCGAAAGGATATCGTGTGTTTCCATGGCTTTTTATATGTTTCCCCTCAGAATTATCACAAAATCCCTATCCATCAGCGAACTTATCCGGATTTGTTCTACGACATGGGCATGAGCTGGAATATGCGGAATAATTTCTTTTTCATGCGCCGCTTTCCGTCATTTTTCCATACCCGATTATCCTGAACGCAAAATCCCCTCTATCCGCCCTATTGTTACACCTCTTTTTCTATCCTACTTCAAAACTTCCATATTAACAAATGGATTCGTCGCCCCATGGCATGTAAATCCGGACCGGGATCAGGTTATTCCCGACAAGGAGCCATTTTAAAGAGAAAGTCTTCCACCCGCGCGGTATGGGGGGAGTGGGGAAACGAATGGACACATCTTGAGCCTTTACCCTCTTTGCGGACTTTGGGCCGGGAGGAGGTGCCCTCAGGTTCCGTTATTTTTTCAGCAATCCTTGTTCAATCAAAAAGTCACCGAACAATTCCGCCTGTTGCCTCAATCCTGATTCATTCAGGTGGCAGTGGTCGAAGAATTCTCCGGGTGGCTCTGGCTTGAAAGTGTGGAATGGGATCAGGGGAACCGCCTGGGCGCTCGCTACGTTGGAAATAGCGTCGTTGATCAGCGCTTCGGCTTTTCTCCAACGGGACCTGATTTCATCCCTGCGCTTCTGGTCCATTCCGCTGTAGTAGCTGTCCTCATGGGTGGGATGATCCACCTTGATACTGAAATTCACCAGTACCGGGGTGGCGCCGCTAGCCCTGGCGGCCCCCACCATGCTGGTGGCGTTGATGGATATCGCCTCGGTGGCGTTGGGGGCTATGGGGTTGGTGGAATGCAGCGCCTCTCCCAGCCTGTACATCGGCATGCTCACCGTATGACTGAGCGATCCATCCGGCTGGAAAGCCAGAGTGGCCGCCAGACGAAGGGTCCATGATGGCGCCATCCATGCCATGCTGTGGGCGATGTTTGCGCTGTGGCCGAACAGGGCCGGGTCCACCTGGCGCCAGTGGGAGTAATCCGGGGAAAAACCTTTCGGGCTCATTATCGCCTCCAGGTCGTTGACTCCTGTATAGATGATCACGATATCCGGGCGCTGGCCCAGCCCGGCGAAGAGGAGCGTGGTCAGGTCTTCGGCGGAGCTATAGTACTGGAGACCGGCGTTTATGGTGTCCACGTCGTAGCCCTTGGCTTTGAGATAGTTCTCCATATGGGTGGGGTATGTGCTCTGGATATCATCTATCCCCTGGCCCCAGGTGGTGGATCCGCCGATGCAGAGAATCCGGTTCCTGCTCTTCTTTTCTCCGCCGCCCCACCGGAAGCCATACTGGTTGACTATCCCCGACGCCGGATTGGGAACATAGTTGCGCCACAAATGGGGAAGATACTTGCGTATTCCCTCATCCACATAGCCGACGTTGATCAGGGCCGCGTGCAGCTTCTTGGGGGGGTACAATTTGAACATAATAGCGTGGGAGGCGGTCTCCATCAGCAGCCAGGCGATAAGCAGGAAGGCGAGGATGTCCCCCATCGGTGTGATGGCGGCCCAGACCCGTCCCACGGTTTTCTTTACGAAAGCCGTGCGGCGCCCGTATACAACACCCGCCCCGGCCAGGAAAAGCGCTGCCCGGGCCAGGTGTATCCAGGAGGGAACCTGTTCGGTAAAAAACTCTTTCTTATAGGCGGAGGCCACATAGTCGTTGAACAGAAGGGCGATGACCATCATGAACAATCCGCAGCCCAGGATGGAACTGCGCGCCAAGGCGCTGTCTGTTCCTGGCGCCGCAGGGCTTGTGTCGTTGTCGGAAGCTGTAACCATCTCTTTTACAGACAGACGGAATGGAACGGCTTGTCGCCGCCGGGCCGCCTCTTCTCCTTTATTTTGTTGATATGGCGCAAGGTATAATGCTTTGCGCAGGGCCAGCCGAAACGCCGGCTTGGGCGGATGTAACCCGGCTTTGGCCGCATTCCAGCTCCGGCGCCACGGCCGGAGACAGAATATACCACATTCCAGGCGAAGCGGAAAACATCCAGCGGCAATAAGCGCTGCAACTCTGTTTGAATAATCCGACGGATGGAGCCGAGAGTCGCGCCGGTTATTTCAATCCGTGCTTTCGCAGCTTTTCGTATAACGCCGGACGGGACAGATTGGTGATCCTGGCCATAACCGTAATGTTCCCCTCGCACTCCTCCAGCGCCCGCACCAGATATTGACGCTCGAAAATGTTTTTTTCCGTGGCGAAAGACTGGACGCTGGATTCCTGGCGGCTGATCTTGCTTGGCCTGCGAACGTCCCTGTATACCTTGTCCGGTAAATCGCTGAAAGACAGGGCGCCGGAGATTTTGCCCGCCACCATGCAATCGATAGTTTCCTCCAGCTCTCGGACATTGCCCGGCCAGCGATACTTGGTCAGCGCCGCCATGGTGTCGTGGGAAATGGCGCAAGCGCTCCTGTTATGTTTCACGCATGAATTCTTCAAAAAAGCCTTGGCCAGGGAGGGGATGTCCTCCTTGCGCTTTCGCAACGGGGGAACCTCCAACAGCGCCACATTCAGGAGCGAATACAACTCTTCGCTGAACCTGCCTGCCTGGACCAGGTTTCCCAAATGGCCGCCGGAGCCCACCATCAGCCGGAACTCGGCTTGCAGGGGCTGCCCACCCCCGACATGATGATATGTTCTGTTTTTCAGCACTTCCAGCAAAGCCGTCTGCAGGGATGGGCTTAATAGGTCGATATCATAAATATACAGGGTTCCACCCATCGCCTTGTCCATGGCGCCGGGGATTGACTGGCCATTTTCATATCCGAAAAGATGGCGCTCCAGAATCCCGTCTTCACCATGCGGAAGAATGCTGGCGTAGATGAAAGGATTATCCGCCCTGGAGCTTTCGTTGTGGATGGCCTCGGCCAAGGTCTGCTTGCCGGAGCCTGGCTCACCGGTTATTATCACCGGTGTGTCCAGCGAGGCGACGGCTCTTGCTTTTTCCTTGGTTTCCATCATCTCCCGCCCATCGGCGGCGATGGATGTGAAAATCACCTTTTCCTTGAAATATTTGTGCAGCCGGTTATTTTCCCTGGCCAGGTGGGCCATTTTCGACGCCATGGAGGCCACCAGGAGCGCCCTTTCCTTGTCCAGGGGTTTGTGCAGATACTCAAAAGCCCCCATCTTCATGGCGGTGTTGGAATCTTCAAAAGATGCGGAGTTGGAGGTTATGATCACCTGAACAGTGGTTAGGCATGTCCTGACCTTGTCCATCAAGGCCGGAATGTCCGGCCTGGAGTGATCCTGGTCGATCACCGCAACGTCAATGGAGTGATCCTGCTCCAGCAGTTCCTGGCCATGGCTTGCAGTTTCAGCCGTCAGGGTCGCATAACCGCTGTCGGAAAATATCCGGGCAAGATCCCTTTGTTCACTTTCATCGCCACTTATAAGAAGAATCTTTCCTTTCATCATATGTTCCTATATGAAGGATTGTTGTCCGACAACAGCTCTTTTTCCATGGCTAGCCCCCTCCTTGCGCAGAGTAGTTTAACATCCGGCTTCCCCATACATCCGGCGACAAATTGCATAAACCGTTTTTTATCCCTGTGGACACATTGTTTTTTTTGCTCCTGCCTGTGCCTCCTCCCTCTGGCCATATCGCAAAAGCCCTGGCTTTTCCTCCCTCTTTTCCTTGGCCTTCTAGTTTAAAGTTTACATCCCGCCCATGGTTATTTTCAACCTTAAATAACAATAATTATAATCATTCTTAGCGTTACATTATACTCATACAATCGGCAAGAACGTTTCTTGCCTTGTTGCGCAACAACAGCTATCCTCATTCTATCCTCTTGATTGTGTGCAACTTTTCGTTTTGTAAAGAAACCTGGCAATCCAAAGCCCGCATACCTGCCATTTCCAATAAGTTTTCAAAATTTCCCTATATGGCAGTCCATAACCAGGCCGGAGCAAAGATGGCCAATATTCCTGGATATACCCTGTCCCCGGCGAATCCATTATGTAACTGTTTATTCCTAGTTTAGAAACAGATCCGGAGGCCAATATCAGTTTTTCACTGATGGTCCACCAAATACCACAGTGGCTTGTTTTGCGATCAACCATGCACCAATAATGATTTGGACAACCCATAAGGATTGTAGCCCCGGCATATTCTGAAAGCTTTCCTTTATCATGGCCTCCCTGGTTTTATGCCATGTCATTTACTGTTCATCTCGTTGTGGACGGGGTGATTGCATCATGCAGAACGCGTATGACCAGGACCACATATATCCCCTATCAATGGCCTCGGCCTATGATGGGGATATGCAATTATTATTCGGTACAATATGCTGGATCATGATATAGGGAAGAACAGACTGTTAAATAACCGGCAGATAACCAGGGAGGGGTCTTTGAAAAGCTACAGAAAGGAATTATGGTTCAACGTGCCATCGAGGCGCGGTTTTGTGAACATCACCGGCGAAGTGGAGAAAGCTCTGGAGGAAAGTGGCGTGGCCGAGGGGCTGCTGCTTGTCAATGCCATGCACATCACCGCGTCAGTATTCATAAACGACAATGAAAGCGGGTTGCATCATGATTATGAGCAATGGCTGGAAAAATTGGCGCCTCATGAGCCTGTGGGGCAATACCGTCATAACCTGACAGGTGAGGACAACGGGGACGCGCACCTGAAAAGACAGGTGATGGGCCGGGAAGTGGTGGTGGCCATCACCAACGGAGCGCTGGACTTCGGCCCATGGGAAAGCATTTTCTACGGGGAGTTCGATGGTCGAAGGAAAAAACGGGTGTTGGTAAAGATTATCGGCGAATAGAAAAGAGGGCCAGCGCAAAAGGCGCGGGGCTCAGGGTCATCTGGACGCTTGCGTCAAGACGCTTTCGTCATACGCGGGCGCCAGGAGGCTTCGACGCCCCAGGCTTATCATTGAGGAACGAATATCCAGACCGGCTCCCAGTACTTGTCCGATATCCGGTACATGAAAGACCTGTCCTTCTCCGCCCAGATTTTGCCAAAATCGGTCTGCCCCTCGAAAGTTGGGATGTCCCATATCTGAGGGCAGTTCACGTTGTCCATGTACATGTCATAAAAGTTGGCGGAGTATATGGGAGTGTCAGTCCGCATGACAAGACGGCCGGATACATAGCAACCGGGATATCGATATTCCATCTTCAGGGAGCTGACCGTGAAGATCATATCAAAGTCTTCCACAGGCTCTCCCCAGAAAAGCCGAAGGGGTTTCCAATTCCCCAATAGCCATGAAGGCACGTTATGCGTCGTCACCGGGGCGGGGGCAGAGTCCGCTTTCCCCTTTGTTCCGCAGGACGCCAGTATAATGAGGGGCGCCAGAGCCAGAACCAGCGCCAGCTTGCGATAATGCCTGGCGGCCATGGACCTGGATAAACTTCCCGCTCTATATGTGGAATTCGGCATTCGCCTAAAAAAGAGCATATATGAAAGTCGACATGGCCGAACCTTCTGTGAAGACTATAAGAGCGCCCAGCAACAGAAGAACCATAATGATCGGGCCAAGCCAGAACTTTTTGCGAACTTTCAAAAAATCCCAGAACTCGGAGATTATCGACTCGTCCGCCAAAGACTCGTGCTGTTCTTCACTTGTGGTTTCAGTCTTCAAATCAGGAGATTTTTCGGACATGATTTATAAACCTCATACATCGCTGCGCCAATGGGCGGCGGATATTCGCTGTTCCAGAAACAAACCCGGTGATTCGCCGTAATCGATGATACGACGGCTCAGGCTTATAAAATTTAACAGAAACCACCCTGCCCGTCAATTTTATCTTCCATCCCACGGGCCAGGTTAAAACCAGGAACCCTGCAACAAGGCTGAAAACCGGCTAAAAATCCACAATCCGGCGACGTTGCGACATATAGTCCACCAGGACATATTCGGTCAGGCTGTCCGGGTTGGGGTAGAATATGCGTCCCCGAGTCGTTTCCATAAAGCGGTTCAGGAACCTATCCTCCCCGTAGTAGCCGGTGTCGAAATCGGAGCCCAACATAAAAACGTTTATCGATATCCCCGCGCGCGCGCATGCCCGAGCCTCCCGCAGGGTGGCGGCGTATCCTCTTTCCACGGGGGGGTATGAAAGCAGAAGGTCCCCTCCTTCATACCATGCGGTGGGGGCGCCGTCCGTGATCATTATGATCTGTTTGTTAAGCCCCTGCTGCCGGGTCAGCGACATCCGCGCAAGCTCCATCCCTTTCTGGATATTGGTAAAATACCGGGGGATGTATTCATTTCCTCTTTCCCCTCTGTGAGTGTCCGATAAAACCGCGTGGGCCCTGGAGCCTTCCACCTTCATGCTCACCCCCCCACCCCAGAAGGTGATGGGTTCGGGCGAAAGCTCCAGAATGCTGGACAAGGCGATCCTGCGGGCATATGTGGCGAACCCGACGAAATTAACCGAGTCCTCCGGATATTGGCTTCGCACCAGGCTGTCGAGGGCCAGGGCCATCTTCTTGGCGTTATAAAACCTTCCGAACCTGCTCATCGATCCGCTCATATCCAGAAGCACACACACCACGTTGCGGGCCACTCCCCGGGTTTCGTGGATCTCCATGTCCTCCGTCCGCAACCTTATGGGGAAAGCGCATCCACCCCGGACCAGGGCGTTGATCATGGAGGCGGGCACATCCATGTTTGATATGGAATCGCCGTATTCGAAAGGTTTTGTCTTCACCTGAACAAGGGCGCCGTCCCCTGGGCCGGTGGTGTAGTGCCCCCCTGCCCCATCGTTTTTCAGGTTCATGTAAATTTCCGCCAGGGTGGTTTCCCCCACCTTGCGGGCGGCGGCGGGAGTCAGCTTGAACAATCCGCTATCCTCCTCCACTTCCACCTGGCCGGAAGCTTTCAGGCGCTCGGCCAGTTTATCCATCAGCTCCTCGCGCGCCCGGGCGAATTGGGCATAGGCTTGCTCTCCCAGGGCCTCCTTCAGCCTCTCCTCGTTCACACCGAACAGGTTCCCTTTTTCCCTGGCTTCCTCCAGCTCCTGTTGCAGGCGATCCAGAGCCTCGTACTTGCCTCGGATCTCTCTGGCCTTTTCCCAATCCAGCCCCTTGGCGCCGGAAAATTCCTTTCCCGCCACCGCATTAAACTCCTCGGCCTCGTCCAGTTCCTCCACCAGAAGCTTGGCGCCCCCCAGTTCCCCTGTGAGTCTTTCATCCCCCGCGCGGTCCGCCATCCACCACAGCTCGGTGATGATAGAGGCGCTTTTATTCCTGGCAGCTTCTTTCAGGGTTTCAAAGAACCTGGGATTCTGTCTGGTCAAATCGGCCAGATTGTTGGCGTGACGATTGAACCTTTCCCGCAGCTTGTCAAGATAGCCGGGATAATCATATTCCCGCGCCAGACCCTCCTTGGCGTTTTTCACCTGCTCGATATGGTCATCGAGAATATGGTCCAGGGCGTCGTCTCGAAGAAACAGGTTGATGGGCAGGCCATGCTCCAGCATTTTTCGCAACGCTTCGTCAAACTTCATCCCGCCACGCATCATCATCTCCGTGATGGAGCGGATAAGATCCTCGATGGTGAAGGGGGGCCTTTCTGGCTCCTCGTATTCGCTATATCTGTGGATTATCATGGCTCTTGCTCTAATTGTAGCAAGTTGCTGGGTAATATCCCGGAAATATCGCTGTGGATGCTACTCCTCGGCGCCCGCCGCCTGCAGGATAGACACAATCTCGGCATACCCTTTCTTCTTCGCCACTCCCAATGCCCCTCCCTGGTGGTACTCATCGGTATGGGTCTTCGGGTGGGCGCCATATTCGAGCAGCAGCCTGACGATCTCCACATCCCCATTTCCCACGGCCAAAAGCAGCGGCCTGCCCTGGTTCGGATTGGCGCCGTTCATCAGCAGCAGCCGCACCATATCCGCATGCCCGTTCTCCACCGCTCCTAAAATGGGATGTCCATGGTTCTTTTCCGCCCCCCTGGCAAGCAGCATCCGGGCTATCTCCAGATGCCCGCCCCTGGCGGCCTTTGCCAGAGGCTTTCCCCTGTTCGGGTCGGCGCCATGCTCAAGAAACATCCGCGCCAGTTCCACATCCCCTTTCTCCGCAATCCCCGCCAACATTCCGGACCGGTTCGGATTTGCGCCACGCTTGAGCAAAAACAGGGCCATCGCCCCGTTCCCCTTTCCCACAGCGTTCTCCAGCGAACCGGTGGAATTCACATCCACCCCGACATCCAGAAGCAATCCCGCCACCTCCTTGTCGTCACCCTCCACTGCGGCCAGAAGCGCCTCGCCGGAAATCTGCACTCCCCTTTTCTCAAG
>JAOUPQ010000297.1 GCA_029879765.1 Nitrospinota bacterium
CCGCAGTTTGCCGCTTATCGCGCCAAAGCTTACTGCTCCGCGGTCAAATCCGACTTGGCCAACTACGCCATCTCTGAAGAGGCGTATTTCACCGACTACGATGCCTACACCAACGGCACCGACAACATTGCTGATCCTGGCTCGATCCCTGGCTTCAAGCCCACCGACAGGGTGTTCTTGGTCCATGGCGCGACCAACCCTTCTCCGTCCATCAACGGTTTCAGCGTAACTGGTACTCACCAGCAGTGTGACGCCAACGGCGACGGCACAACCGACACTTACACTTGGGATTCCACCAACGGTGGTATGCAGACCCACTAATAGTCGGTAAATTAAAAGGACGCCTTAATTGGCGTCCTTTTTTTTTGTCTAAAACCAGTCTGCTCTTCTATAAAAAGCTTCTTGCCGCAAATGGAAAGCCAGATGGATCGCATCAACCCGGGGAAAAACGGTTTTTCCCGGAGCTATCCATCACTGAATGAAATGCAAGGTGGGTGTGAAAAGTCGAGGAAGCTGGGGCGCAGATGCGGACCGACGCTTTCAATCCGCAAAATCGATGGCGCCGGACCGGCGCCCGAAGAGAATGAAAGGAGGTTAACTCCCGTTACTTCAGCCCCAGCACGTCCTGCATGTCGTAAAGCCCGTTGGGCTGTTTCATCACCCACAACGCCGCCCGCACGGCGCCCTTGGCGAAGTTGTCCCGGCTGCCGGCCTTATGGGTCAGCTCCAGCCGCTCCCCTTTTCCGGCGAAGATCAGCGTATGATCCCCCACCACATCCCCACCGCGCAGGGTCATGATGCCTATCTCTTTGGAAGGTCTGGGGCCCGCCTGGCCATACCGCCCATAATTGGCCACCAGGCTCAGATCCCGGCCCAGAGCGTCCGCCACAATCTGGGAGATCCGCACGGCGGTGCCGGATGGGGCGTCTTCCTTGGCGTTGTGGTGCATTTCCACAATCTCCACGTCATAGTCGTCCTGTAAAATCCGGGCCGCCTCCCGGGCCAGACGGAACAGTACGTTCACCCCCACGCTCATGTTCGGCGCGATCACCGCCCTGGAGCTCTTGGCCATCGCCTCGAAGGTTTTCCACCTCTCCTCGCCAAACCCGGTGGTTCCGATGACGATCGCCTTTTTCGCTTCGGCGGCCTGGATAAAATGCTGCAGCGAGGCGCCCGGCTCGGAAAAATCGATGATCACGTCACAGCCATCGATGATCTTGTCCAGCTCGTCCACGATGGGGATTTCCTTGCGGGCCAGCCCGGCCACCTCCCCCATATCCTTGCCGATGAAAGGACCTTCGGCTATGTCGGTTCCTCCAAAAAGCTCTATCCCCTCGGTCTCCTCCACCATGGCGGATATCCGGCGCCCCATCCTGCCGGCGCAGCCTGTGACGATGGCTTTAATCAATTTCATTCTCCGATTTTTTTATAATGCGTCTGTGTATGGCCCACTTTGGCGATTCTTTCGCGCCCTCAGGCCGACATCAGATAATACCGCATCATTCCCGTTATTACTATTCCAGAAACACAGAGCGATCACCGGCGATTTCCTCCACGGCGCTGATCAATCCGTCATCCGGAGAAACCTTCTCTCCGCTGGCGCGCATCACCAGCTCTCCTTTGCCGTGGAAGCGGAAGTGGAACACCACCTGGCTCGACCCAGGGTGGCTTTGGAACACGTTTTTAAGATCCACCAGCGTCTCTTTTTCCAGCCCTGTGGTGGACAGGACGATGTGGATGGCGTTGGTAAGTTTGCTCCTGGCCTGGGGTATGGTCATTATATCCTGCGCGATCAGCCGGGCGCCGCTCTCCTCGTCACACTCCACAATCCCGGAAACGAAGATCGGCTCCTCGTTTTCCAAAAGTTCCGCGCACTTCTGGAAAAGATCGGGGAAAACCGTCACATCCACCACGCCGCTCAAGTCCTCCAGGGTGAAATTGGCCATTCGGTCGCCATTTTTCGTGGTACGCACTTTCTTGTTCAGCGCCACGCCCCCCAGGTTAACCTCCGCCTTGTCCGGGGCGTCATTGATGGTGGAGCTGTCATGGCTTGCCAGCCTTTTTAAGTCCTTGATGTATTCGCGCAGAGGGTGGCCGGAAATATAGAAGCCCAGAGTCTCCTTCTCGTGGGCCAGCTTCTCCTTGTCGTTCCACTCTTCAACGTCGGGGATGGCCGGTCCGGCGATGGCCGAATCCCCCTCGGAAACCATGAACAGGCTCCCCTGGCCTATCTCCAGATCCCGCAGTATCCGCTGGGCCGCCGCCACCGTGTCTTCTATGGAGGCGAACAGCGCCGCTCGGGGATGGCCGCTGAAATCGAAGGCGCCGCACTTGACCAGCGCCTCCAGCGCCCTTTTATTCAACGCCGTCCCCTCCACCTTCTCCAACAGGCCGAGCATGGAGGTGACAGCGCCATTTTTGCGCCGCGCCTCCACAATGGCCTTGGCCGCGGCGGAGCCAATACCCTTAACCGCCGCCAGCCCGAACCGGATCCCTCCTGCCGCCACGGAAAAATCGGCCATGGACTCGTTTATGTCCGGAGGGAGCACCTCGATTCCCATATCCTTGCATTCCTGGATATAGCTGAAAACCTTGTCGCTGTTCCCCATTTCCGAGGAGAAGAGGGCGGCCATATATTCCGCGGGAAAGTGGGCCTTCAGGTATGCGGTCTGGTAGGCCACCAGCGCATAGCACGCGGAATGGGATTTGTTGAACCCATACTCGGCGAACTTGGCGATCTGTTCCCACAGGTTTTCTATGTTCTTTTTGTTTCGGCCCAGGGCCACGGAGCCATCCACGAATTTTCCCCGTTCGCTGGCCATCTTCTCCGCGTCCTTCTTTCCCATGGCCTTGCGCAAGGAATCCGCCTGCCCCAGGGTGAAGCCGGCCAGCATGTTGGCCATTTTCATCACCTGCTCCTGATACACGAACACGCCGAAGGTTTCTCCCAGGATCGGCTCCAGCTCCGGGAATTCATAGGAAACCTTTTCGTGGCCATGCTTGCGGCGCACGTATTGATCCGCCATGCCGGACTGGATGGGGCCAGGACGGAAAAGGGCCACCAGTGCTATGATGTCGTTAAACCCCGTAGGCTTCATTTTCCGGATCAGGTCCCGCATGCCGGAGGACTCCAGCTGGAACACGCCCAGAGTGCGGGCGGAGCATAGCAGGTCGAAAGTCTTTTTGTCGTCCAGGGGGATCGAATCGATGGAAAATTCCGGCGCCTTTTCCTGGCGGACCATCTTCACCGTGTTATTGATCACGGTCAGGGTTCGCAGTCCGAGAAAATCCATCTTCAAGAGGCCCAGCTCCTCCACGTCTTTCATCTGGAACTGGGTCACCAGTTCGTCGGATCCGGAGGGCTTGTATAGCGGCATGAAGTCGGTGAGCGGCCCGGGGCTGATCACCACCCCGGCGGCGTGGGTGGAGGCATGGCGGGCCGTTCCCTCCAGCT
>JAOUPQ010000074.1 GCA_029879765.1 Nitrospinota bacterium
TGAAGCCTGCGGTAGTGGTGGTCAGTGTGGACAGGAATAATGTAAATGGCTACCCCTCCGCAAAGACATTACAACGCCTGGAGGCCACGGGCGCCAAAGTCCTTCGCACAGACAGGGATGGAGATATTGTGATAGAAGCTGGCGCCGGGGGAGACTTCTCGGTCTATCTGCCAGACAGCAAACCTGGCCAGTGGGAAAGCCGAACCAGGCGCCGTAGCGTCAAATAACCTTCCTCAGCAATTCGGAGGTACGGCGGCGGGAGTGTAATTCCCCACGCAAAGTGTGTGCTGGGGATTTGGATTACAAAGCGCATCGCTGGTTTTGGCGGAAAGCAGAACCAACAGCGCCGGAGCTGTGTATGCGGCGAACTTGCCGATCTTTTTTAAAGCTTCACGGCGAGCGACATCCTCTTTGCCGCTGACATCATTGTCCATTCCTCTTCCCTGGCTATTCAATATATCATTACTCATATTCATACTCCATAATATCAGTTGGCGCCTGTCGGCAATTCCAGCCTCAACACATTGACCAATTCCAAGTATACAACTATACTTAAACCAGGCGCCTATCTATGATACCATTTGCCCCTGTATTTTCAATAGAATTATCTTCCACAAACCATAATAACTACAATGTAACGTTACGACTCCATAATCGCGGCTAGCAATACATCCCGGAGATTATCGCAAACAGGAATCAATGATATCCCAGAAGGCTGGCGCATATGAAAAAACCGGGAAATATGCAATTCATCTCTGTTCATCATGCCGACTCCCTATATTTATTTTGTCACGGTATATTGCGATACACATAGCGTTGCCGACAATGCCTGATGAATATTCAGCAGTTTGGAGGCGCAGCCGATGGAGTGCAATTCCCCTTGCATACTCCCTGGGCAGGATTATATAGAACGGTTTATCCCCGGAACAGCTTGCGGATCACTCCACAAACTTCCTCCAGGTCCCCATACTCCAGGGCGAAGGCGGGGGTGGACTTGATCCACTCGATAAACCGCGCCACCCTTTCCGGCTCCGGACGTATCTTGCTCTCGGAATGTGTCAGGCGAATAAGCGTCTCCAAAGGCTCCAGAGGCGCCAACAGCGCCGGAGCGCCGGGGATATACCGGGGAAATACAATTCGCCGGACCGGCATAAGCTGCGGCGATGAGGGAAGAGCTTTGGCCGGGGGGGGCGTATATATGAATCGCACGCCGTCTGCACGGGTATATCGGATCAGAGATCTGGTCGCTTCATCATATCTGGCGGCCACCTCCCAGCTCCCCTCCTTCAGCCCGATATCCACGGGAAAAGGCGCCGCCCGCAGGTCGAAGGTGAGGGGGACTATATCATCGGAGAAGTAGCGGAACCCTTCATGGGCCAGCGCCATGGTCAGAGTGCTTTTCCCCCCGCCGAAAAAAGCGGGGAACACAATCACGCTGTTTCCATCCCCCACCGCCGCGGCATGAAGGGAGATAAGCCATTTCCGGTCCGGGTATACCACTCCCACAACCCAGGCATGAACCAGCGGCTCGACATTCCACGGCTGGGCGCCCCACCCCATCACCCCATCTTCAAGGAAAAGCCCATACCCTCCCCCCACGGCCTCCTCCACCTTCAGCAACGGCGCGTTTTCATCCTCCCCCGTCTCCAGCCCGGCGAACCTGGGGTGGATGGCCTCTTCCAAAATATCGGATGCGTACGAGATCGCGAAAGGAACCCCCAGCATGCGGTAGTGTCGCAGGGAGCGCATAGAGCCGGACACGGGACGCAGGGTCTCCAGGTCGGGCGGCCTCTGCTCCATGTTGGCGCCCAACTGTCCAATCAATCCTTCGTTGCGCCATTGGGCCAGGGCGGCCCCCACATCCCTCCGGGCCTGGTCCATATCCACACCGAAAACCTGAGTCAACCTGGCGGCGCAACGCTCAGCCATGGAGTCCTTGTCCCCCGGAGAGGAGGCATGGGCGCTCTTCACCTCTTCCCAGATAATCTGGGCGGTATGGTTGAGCACAAAGAGCCTGTCCACCCCCTGTCGCACCACCACCAGATGGTCCTCCAGCGGCGTCTCGTGATACTCCCCCGCCTTGTCGCTATCCGGATTCATCGCTTATGGTAACCCAAACAGCCTATCCTTAGGAGGGGAAGATGGCGCGCGCTATCGCTTGAATCGGCGCCGGACAGCAAAGAGCAGCATGGCGACCTGGATGTAGATGAATATGCTGATTATATATAAAGCCAGCAAGTATGCCGTCAGCCATCTGGTGGACTTGTTCAGGCTATCCGCTTTCCATAATAAAGTGCGTTGATTTTATTATACCAAAGAGCCGCGAGCGGCGGCCAAACGGCTTTGTGTCACCATTTTGATGCCGGGCGGCAGGCTGCATTATTAATAATAGTGAATCTAATCTGCATCGATAGCATCAATAACTGGTCATGTCGCGCTGTATCTAGTCCATGAAGTATGCGTCCAAATATTACAATTGGGGCTGCTAGTCCGGCCATAAACGCCCAGGACCAGTCTATGGGTGTAGCAGGGAAATATTGTGGGAATAGACAATAGAATCAAGCAGTTTATCCAGCACAGGTTTTTCTCCGACCTTTCCGAAATGGTGATCTCCCAGAAGGAGAGGATCAACACCCTGGAAGCGCATATCCACGCAAAGGAACGCCATCTGGCCGAGGCCCACGAGAATAGAAAAAGCCTGGAGAGGAACCAGGGGACCATGGAACAGTATATGATCGGCATCCAGGACACCATGCGCCAGATTGTGGATACGGCAGTGGAGCAGATCCGCAGCGTGGACATGCTGGAGGAGAATTTTGGCCAGTTGTTCAGCGATATTGAACGAGTGACCGATTCCATAACAGAGATGCACGACTCCTTCGGGCAGGTGGTGGAAGGGGCCAAGATGGTGGTGGAGATGGCCAAGGAAAGCTCCGAGCGGTGCGACGCAGGAGAAGGGGGAATGGATGCGGCCTCCAAGGCCATGGACCGGCTGCAATCCAGCGTGGGGGAAATCACCGGGATTCTGGATCAGATCAAGAAAATCGCCACCAGCACAAATCTGCTGGCCCTCAACGCCGTGATCGAGGCGGCCAGCGCAGGAGAGGCAGGCAGGGGATTTTCCGTGGTTGCGGCGGAAGTCAAAAACCTGGCCAGGGAGTCCGCCCTGCGAGCCGAAGAGATCCGGAGCAAGATACTTAACCTGGAGCAGGCCAGCAAGGAGGTTTACCGCATGGTGAAAAGCTCCGAAGGGGGGACCGGGAGCGCCGATATGGAATCTACGGTGGAGATATTCGCCCACCTGGCCCGGGCGGCGCACAGCACCGCCAGATACAGCCAGAGGATATTGACCGAGATGGAGGAGCAGATATTCGTCTCCCGGGGAGTGGTGGATTACATCAGCGTTCTGGGCAAATCGGTGAAGAAAATAGGAGAAAAAACCCAGCATTTTGTAGTGGAAGCGGTTTCCTTGGGGACGATGGCCAGAAGCGCCCTGCTGATGTTCAAAGAAATCGATAAAAGGGAAAAAACCGCCAATGACCTTTTGGAAGAGGCGATCTTCGGCCATCGCTCCTGGATGATCATCGTCCGGGGGTGGCTGCTGGACCAATCCACGGTTTATGAACAAAACAAGATCGTTTCCCCGGATAAATGCGCCATAGCCACATTGCGCGTCCATCCAAAACTCGCCTCGGTGAGCTTCGACACGATAGACTCCCCAAACGGCCCCCACAGGGCTTTGCACTCCCAGGTGGCGGATATAGCCAGACTTCTGGAGGGTATCAAGAAGGATCGATCCATGCCGGAGGAAACAAGGGCCAAGAAGCTGGCCGAAGGGAAAAAAATGTATCGAAAATTGTGGCTGTACTCTGATCAGACCATAAGGTTTCTTGTCGCCCTGTCCGAGGAGAGAATGGATCTGGACTGATCAGGCTCCAGCTTGCCTCCGCCTCCTTGCGCTGGAGGGGCCTCCTCTTTCGAAGCGACCTGCAAAAAACAGCTTTATCCCAAATGAGCCTGAAGCTTGTCAGCCGCATGCCCAAAGAGCGGACAAAACCCCCATCTCCGTGTAACCTTTGGTCCTGTCTTGCATCAAAATAAGGTAATCTATTCGCATCAGGGAAAAGCGTAACATCTTTGTTTAATTGAGGAAGTCATGAGCCAGAGCATAAGCAAGATTCTATTTATAGTCACCACCGAGGATGAGGAGACCTTCCGGGCCAGCATGCTGAACGCCTCCAACCTGCTCGCCTCCGACGTGGCGGTCAAGTTCTTCATCAGCCAGAAGACTTGCCACTTTTTCACCAAAAAGTTCCATGAATCCGCCCCGGATGGAGACACCACCGTCAAGGGGAGGCTGACAGGGGCGCTAAAGCTGGGGGCGGAGATCATCGTATGCCGCACAGCCATCACAAACTATAAAATAGCTCCGGAAGAGATCATCGACGGGGTGGACCCCTCCAAAGGGTGGATGGATATCGTGGATGACCATACCGACCCCTCTGTTAAAGTCATTTGGGTGGGATGACCGGGGACCGAATTGCGGTTGCGCGCGCAACTTGACAATTTTTAATTTCCAAAGTTATTATGGACAAATGGCCAGCATGCTTCTGCCCGGGGACTGTTATATTGTACCCAGGCCAGGGGTGGCGATAATCAGCCGCTCCTGCTCTTATCATCCAGGTGGTAAGGAGTTGATTGATGAAAACCAAACAGAAAAAGAACACTTTTGACCCCAAGGCTTTTCTGGTCCTGAAATGCCCTCTTTGCGATACGGCGCTGGAGAGGCATAAAGTCACCACAGGCGGGACTTGGATCCAGGTCGCCATCGGTGTGCTGCTGACTCCGGTTCTGGTGGGGTTCTACATTATTTACAGGGCGTTAAAGGGGCGCAATGAAGTCTATGCCTGCCCCTCCTGTGGCCGAGGGAGCAGCTGACCCCTCTCCGGTCAATCGATTATATCGTATTCACCATCCACCCCACGACGCGCCTGGGTGGGTTTGCCGAAACGCCCGTCGTCGGTCTCGGGATGATCCAGATTGAAATGCAATCCGCGAGACTCCTTCCTGGCTATTGCGCACTCAATGATAAGCCGGGCGCACTCCGCCAGATTGCGAAGCTCCAGAAGGTCCGGAGTCACCTTAAAATCCCAATAGTACTCGTCAATCTCCTGGCGGATAAGCTGCATGCGGCGCCGCGCCCTGGCCAGGCGCTTGTCGGTGCGCACTATCCCCACGTAGTTCCACATCAGCTCGCGGATCTCGTTCCACATATGGCTGATCACCACCTGCTCATCCGCATCCACCGCCAGGCCAGGGTCCCATGGGGGTATGGCGGGCTTTGAGCCACAGGTTGGCTGGGCCTTGGCCCATTCTATCGCCGAATCCACCGCCAGCTTGGCGAAGACCACCGCCTCCAGCAGCGAATTGCTGGCCAGACGATTGGCCCCATGAACGCCGGTATAGGCGCACTCCCCCACGGCGAAAAGCCCTGGCAGGCTGGTCCTGGCGCCAGTGTCCACCGCCACCCCCCCGCACATATAGTGGGCCGCCGGCACCACAGGAATCATCCGTCGGGTGGGGTCGAAGCCGAACTTGAGACAAGTCTGATAAATGGATGGGAACCTTTCCGGAAATATCGCGGGGTCCACCATGGTGGTATCGAGGAATACGCAGTCCTCTCCCCTTTTCTTCATCTCCATGTCGATAGCCCTGGCCACCACATCCCGGGGCGCCAGCGACCCCAGGGGGTGATATCTGTCCATGAAGCAGGAGCCATCGGCAAGCTTAAGCCGGGCGCCTTCGCCACGCACCGCCTCTGATATCAGGAATGACTTGGCGTCGGGGTGGTACAGACAGGTGGGGTGGAACTGGAAAAACTCCATATTGGCCACCACCGCTCCTGCCCGGAAAGCCAGCGCCACGCCATCTCCGCTGGCGATGTCGGGATTGGAGGTGTAAAGATACACCTTGCCAGCCCCTCCCGTGGCCAGAATCACCCCTTTGGCGCAGAAGGGGGTGATATTTCCCGAGGCGGTATCCATGATATAGGCGCCCACAATCCTCTCCTCCCCCAGGTCACCAAGCTTTCTGGAAGAGACAAGCTCCACGGCCATATGGTTTTCGTGGATCGATATGAGCTTCAGGCTTTTCGCTCTTTCGATAAGCGCCCGTTCGATCTCGGCCCCGGTCAGATCCTTGGCATGGGCCACCCGGCGATGGGAGTGGCCCCCCTCGCGGCCCAGATCCAGCCCTCCATCAACATTTTTAGAGAACCGGACACCGAACTGGAGCAGATCCTCGATGACCAGCGGACCTTGCTCCACCAGCAGGCGCACAGCGTTTTCGTCGCATAATCCGCCACCGGCCTGGATTGTGTCCGCCAGGTGGGCCTGGAAGGAGTCTGTCTCTCCCAAAACGGCGGCGATGCCCCCCTGGGCCTGATTGGTGTTGGAGTCCGCCAGGTTTTTTTTGGTGACCACGGCCACACTGTTCCCCTGTTCGGCAAGCCATATGGCGCAGGAAAGCCCCGCCATGCCGGAGCCGATGACAAGAAAATCGGAATCCATCGTTTATTGCTATTCGCGGAAAGGGGAGCCGCCAGAAAAGAGCGGGGCGCCAAAAGGCCAATAAAGGGGAACCTGCCTGTTACAGCTCGGTTCGGAATTCGAAATTGTACGATCCTATGGAGAACTTGTCTCCATTGACAAGCTCCTTGCGGTCGACATTTTTGTTGTCGAACTTGACCCTGGCCATTCCACCCTTGAAGATGATTTCATACTTGGCGCCGGATCTTTTGATGGTGGCGGCTATCTTGCCGATGGTTATCCCCTTGATCTGGATCTCGGCGTCGTCGCCAGAGCCGATGTTCACTATAGGTTTACTCAACTCCGCCACTTTCGGGGCGCCGGAGGTCTGGTGCAGGAAAAGCTTGGCGGCGGGCCCGGAGGCTGCGGCGGGTTCGGAAGCCACTTCCTGGGCCAGCATCGATTTCATCTTCGAGGTGTCGATCATCATGGTCTTGCCGCTCATGTCGTCTTCTTCCTCGAACCCGAGGCTCCCGGACTCCTCCGGATTGTCGAAGGTGAAGGTGAAACGGCCGATTCGGATCACATCGCCGGAGGAGAGCTCCTGGGTGGTGATCTGGGCTTCGTTCACAAAGGTGCCGTTCGTGCTGTCCAGATCATGGGCGATATACCTGTTGCCGAGTTTCTCGATCTTCAGGTGCTTGGCGGATATCGCGGGATTTTTCAGTATGATATCCCCCTTCTCCCTGCCGATGATGATGGTTTTATTTATGTCGACTTCTTTTAAAACCTTTTCCTTGGTGGCTATTGTCAGTTTTGCCATTGCGCTCTTATTTCTTGTTTATATTGAACTGAATTTATATACCATGACGTTCATATGTCAATCAACACCTATTTACTTATCTCTTCTTCGGCTCATCCGGCGCCCAGCATCGCCCTGATCAGGTTCTTCACATCCGAGGCGTATTTTTCCCCAGCCTGGGCCACGGCTTCGTGGGTCAGCACCCTGCTGCTCATCGACGTGGTGTCGTTGGCTATGAGAGCTATGGCGCTCAGGGGGATGCCCACGCTGGCAGCGGTCAGCGATTCCGGGATAACCGACATGCACACAGCGTCCGCCCCTATGGAGCGAAGCCAATTTCTTTCCGCCGGTGTCTCATACACTGGGCCGCGCATTCCCGCCAATACTCCCGCTTGCCGTCTGACTCTGATTCTACGGCATATCCGCTCTGATTGTGTAATCATTTTTTCGTCATAAATCGCGGACACATCGACAAAAGGCGAGGGCTCCGAGTTGGGGCTCTCCCCGAACAAGGGATTGTCTCCCATGAGGTTTATCTGATCCTTCACGAACATCATATCCCCGGCGCGGTATGACGGATTCAGTCCGCCGGCCGATGTGGTCAGGATAATGTATTCCACTCCCAGCGCCATGAATACCTTCAGCGGCAGAACCACATCCTTCATCGACATGGTCTCGTAATAATGCAGCCTTCCTTCGCAGAAAAGGGTGGGAGTGTCCTGCACTATCCCCGCCCGCAAACGCCCCGGATGCCCCTGGGCGCTGGTTTTGCCAAAACCGGGAACCTTGGCAAAATCGATCGGCTCGCCTTCGGCAAGCTCCGCCACGGGAAAAAGACCCGAACCCAGAATGACGGCCACTTTCGGCCTTACCTCCAGGTGTCTTTTCAGGTATGTGACGGCCCGACGGTTCTGGGTGGCCAGGACACCCAGGTTTATTTTTCTGTCCCCCGGCTGAAATGGGGATCTGTATTCCCCCAGATCCACCACGGCCGGACCCGGGCCACCGTCTTCATCCCCGCGTCGCCGGATGGTGGGCTTCCGCTTGGCCGGTTTTGAGTCGGACAGCTTTATCTTGAGCTGGGTCCCATCGGGAAGGGACTTGATCTCGAATTTCTCCTCATCCCAACGGCTGGTTCTGGTTTCTTTCTCCTCGGCGACACGCCCCCTGGGGGAGGCCGCCCTGCCCCTGGTTCGGCTGGCCTGCTGTCTTCTGGGAGGCTGCTTCTCCCTCTCCACCTGTTTTGGGGGCTCCGGTTTCGTCTCGACGACCGGGGCCTTGGCGCTGGGCGCCGGGGTCTCCGCCGGGCCGCTGGCTTTTTTGCGGCGCAAGGTGGCAGGCCGGGTCAGGGCGCGTTTGGCCGAACGTGGTTTGCGTTGGCCGGATTCCTCGCCACCGGCAGGGTTGCCGTTCTCTATTTCTTCTTCTTGGTTTTCGGGCATTTGATCGAAATTATATCCATTTCAGCGGTGTTTCTCGGGGCGCCATGGCACAATGCGCAAAACCCCAACCCCCGAAGGGGAGCCGCCAGTTGTTTTTCCAGCGAGTCCATTCTACCCCATTGCGACACCATCATGGCGCACAATAATTATCCGTCTTTGTTTTTTACATAAATTTAGCTTGTATGTAATCTATACTTTCTATCTTTACACAAACCTTGGATGATAACGGATATGGAACCCCGAACAGAGCAGGCCCCGACATGGCTTCATTACGCCGCCTGCGCTTTTTCCGGGACCGGATTGGCCCTCACCTATCCCGACTATGGGCTATGGCCGCTGGCCTGGTTCTCCGTAGCGCCGTTTTTATCCACTCTACTGGGCAGGGCGCCCCATCATGGGGCAAGGCTGGGGTTTGTCTTCGGGATATTCTATTTTGGCCCCACCATTTCATGGCTCTCCAACACCATGATCAACTTCGGGCACATGCCGGTGTGGCTGGCGGCGATGGTGACCGCCCTGGCGGCGGTGATCATGTCCCTTTTCACTGCGTTTTTCGCATGGCTGGTTTCATGGATCGGCGGAAAAAGAGGGGACGCCATGGCCCTGGCCTGCGCTCCTGTCCTATGGGTGGCGGTGGAGCTTTTGCGCAGCCATGTGCCCATCCTCGCCTTTCCCTGGGCCAGAATCGCCGATGGACAATACCTGTTCCTGACCTTTATCCAGATCGCGGACTTTTGCGGCGAGGAGGGGGCCGGATTTGTGATTATGATCGTCAATGTGGCTCTGGCCTCCATGATCCGCTGGAAAACGGAGTCTGGCCACAGGTTCCCCATCAGGGTGGCCGCCTTCGCCATTGTTCTTTTCGCGCTCTCCATGATCTATGGCCAGATCCGGCTGGGCCAGGCCGAAAGCATGCAGGGGGCGGCTGTGCCGGTGGCTTTGTTGCAAGGGAATATCGACCAGGAGCGCAAGTGGGAGCGGTCCTACCAGCGGGAACAGGCGACGATGTATATCGATATGACCATGAAAGCCGCCGCCAAAGACGCAAAGCTTGTGGTGTGGCCGGAAGCCGCCGCCACATTCTACTTCGGAAAGGACCCATATTACGATGGACTGATGGCCCAGGTGGCCCAGATGTCCAAGGTGACCATTCTGTTTGGCGCCGTGGATTCCGGGCAGAAAAATGGCAAAAGGATATCCTTCAACAGCGCATGGCTCCTGGACTCCAAGGGGGAGTCTGAGAAATACGACAAAGTCCGCCTGGCGCCTTTCGGCGAATATGTCCCCCTGCCGCGGCTGCTCTTCTTCGTCCACCAGATCGCCCACTCCATCGGCGATGTGACGCCCGGCGAGGAGTTGCTCGTTCTTGAAGGCGACGGGTTGCGGCTGGGTCCGCAGATCTGTTTCGAAACCATATTCCCCCAGTACAGCGCCCAGATGGCCGCCATGGGCGCCGGGGCGATAGTCACCATCACCAACGACTCCTGGTTTGGCTTCTCCCCCGCCTCTCGCCAGAGCATGTCCATGGCGGTGTTCCGCGCCGTGGAAAGCAGGATACCGGTGCTGCGGGCGGCCCAGTCCGGAGTCTCCGCCATCATCGCAGCGGATGGGCGGATAATGGTGGAAACCCCCCTTTTCGTCAGAACCACCCTCTTTGGCTCCTATATCCCCAGGACAGGCCCCCCCACCTTCTACAGCCTATACGGCTGGCTCATGGTCCCATTGATTTTCGCCCTGGGCGCAGTGGCCATGGTGGTGTGGGCCTTCATAACTCCTTCGCGATCCAGGGAGGTAGACATCGCCGGGTGACCGTTTCTGGCGCCTTTCCTCTTTTTCGGCGGCTGATTATGGGATACACTTCTGTCCATGGCTGGCCCCTGGTGGAAATCCGGGCCTGAGGGGCGGCGGCTTTTGATGAACCGGTTTAAAGACGCTGGAATAGGATGAAAATTACCGACTACCTGACAGAAAAACTGATCGCCGTTAACCTGAGCGCGCCGGGCAAGGAAGAGGCGATAGCCGCCTTGGTGGACCATATAGTGGCCCAGGGGGGGGTGGATAGCGGCCGCAGGGACGCTCTGATAGAAAAGCTGACGGAGCGGGAGAGCCTGGGCTCCACCGGTGTTGGCGGCGGGGTGGCCATTCCTCATGCCTCCGGGGAGAATATGGAAAAGATGATGGTGGCCATAGGCAAATTCCCCAAAGGAGTGGACTATAGCGCCATCGATTCCAAACCTGTGAACCTGGTGTTCATGATCATCGGCCCCACGCGCCAGCCCAGGGCCCACTTGCAGCTTCTGGCCGCCATTGTGCGGACTCTTCGCAACAAGCCTTTGCTCGCTTCCATCCTGGAATCCACCGATCCTGCGCATATCTATAAAAGCCTGAAAGAGGCCGAGGGAAACTAATATGCCCCACGAATTATTCATCTGCGTGATAAACCGCCCGGAGGCGGTGGAGGATGTGATCGCCGGAATGCTGGAGATCGGCGTGCGCGGCTGCACAATCATAGACACCAAGGGAATGGGGAAGATCATATCCCAGGATATCCCCATATTTACCGGATTCAAAACCCTCTTCGCGGGCGCCCGGGAATCTAACGTCACCATATTCTCGGTGATGGAGGCGGACATGGTGGATGACGCCATAAAGATCATCGAGGATATCTATGAGTCCTTCTCCGAACCCAGTTCCGGCATCGCCTTCAGCCTGCCTGTCTCCCGGGTGAAGGGGATTAGCAAAAAGGATCCAAACCCGGAACAGGAAGCGGAATAAGCTCCATGTCGATGCCGCTTTCATGAACAACCTGGTCTGGATAGTTATCGGGCTTGTGGGGGTGGGCTTTTTCTGGGCCAGCTTCATCTTTTCCAAGGAACGGCTCCCCGCCTTCGCCAGGGAAACCATGCTCACCGGCTGGGAGGTGTTCCTGCTGGGATTTGCCATTGGGCCGGGGGGGCTTGGGCTCATCGCCGCCGGGGAGCTAAATCAATTGGATCCTTTCATCGCCCTGGGGCTGGGATGGGCGGGGTTGATATTCGGCGTCCAGCTGCGGCTGACGGACCTGCGGAAGGTGGAGCCTTTCCTAAGATACCTCACCCTGGGCCAGGCCCTGGCCACGGGGGCCGGGCTCTTTGCCATATTCCTTCTTTTTGCGTGGCTGTTTCATGGCGGCCAGTTTAGCGAGCTTGTCCTGGGGGCGTTTCTTGTGGCGGCGGCCTGTTCTGTCTCCTCCCCCACGGCCATCAGTATGACGGCTGCCAGGCTGCCAAAAACTGCTCTGTCCAAGGTGCGTCCCCTTCTGGTGGTGGCCACATTGGATCTGGCCCCGGCGCTGGTGGTGGTGGGGC
>JAOUPQ010000003.1 GCA_029879765.1 Nitrospinota bacterium
TCAAAGCTTATGGGAGGATGGAATGACGAGTAAAAGCGGCAAGAAATTTGTTTTTACGACCCTGGCCGGAGGCTTCGTGATGTGGGTCGTTGCAGGAATATGGCACAACCTGATAATGGCAAGCTTATATGAGCAGGTTCACGCCAGGCATGAAGGCATCGGAATTCTGCTGATAGCCTATTTCATTCTGGCCATGTTCATGGCTTATCTGTATCCCTTGGGATTCAAGGGTAAAAACACGGTGAAGGATGGCTTGCGGCTGGGTGTTGTGGTGGGCCTGCTGTGGGTGTTTCCCCATGGGCTGGCCATGGCCGGCGCTCATGGCGAATCCATTTTGTATGTCGCTAAAAATTCCTTATGGCACATGGTGGAGCAGGGAATCGGGGGGATCGTGGTCGCGGTCACATATAACAGGATGTGAAGCGTTGATCTACTGGAAGGCGGGTTTAGGCACCCTCCAGCATCCGCGCCATTTCATCAACTTTTTCGACCTTACCCCTCCGCATGAAATAAGCGGGAGCTTGGCATGGGCGCTGCGCAGAATAAATCCATTACTGTGAAGTCAGGATTGTGCCGTTATCACCTACAGTCACAAACTGGGTTCCAGACCATATCACGTCCCTCAAAGTTGAAGAATGGGACATGGATTTTTGCTGCGTCCAGGATATGCCATCCGGCGATGTCATAATGGTACTACCGGCTGCCACCAACATGCTTCCATTCCACACCACTGCACGTAATGCGCCAGTAGTGGGGGAATGCCGCTCTGTCCAGGTTATGCCGTCCGGGGAAGTCATGATCACGCCATCACCCACCGCCACAAACTGAGTTCCAGCCCAAGTCACGCCATATAACTTAATTCCGGTCAGTCGAGTATTCCAGGATATGCCGTCCGGCGAAGTCCGGACCTCACCGGTACCTACAGCCACGAAAAGGGTTCCCGACCACGCCACATCTTCTATGTTTTCATATGAATCTAGCCGGTGAACACCCTTCCAGGATTCCCCATCCGGCGAAGTCAGGATCCTACCACAACAACCCCCCGCCACGAACTGGGTTCCAGACCATACCACGCTTAGTAAAAAACCAGGATAATTTGTATTGTGATCTGTCCATGTGATACCATCCGGTGAAGTCAGAATTTCAAAAGAATTACTAGCTTTTGATCCACCCACAGCCACGAACTTGGTTCCAGACCAGGTCACGTCATGTAAAAAATACGGATCTATATTTTGCTCCGACCATAAGGTTCCATCCGGGGAGGTCATGATCACGCCGTTACCCACAGCCACGAACTTGGTTCCAGACCAGGTCACTCCCAGTAATTGGCTCTGGACGCCTGAATCCCTTTCTATCCATTCTTTGCCAATATTGGATGATTCTCCACCGCTTCCGGACGATTGACCGCCACTGCAGTCGGCTAGAACAGAGAAGAAAAGAAGGGCCGGAACCAAAATCAGTTTTTTCACCAGAATAGTCGTCTTCATCGTAAATGCCCCCTCATGGCAATATATAAATCACTAGCAGTTTCCTGATAGTATGTCATGCTGTGCCTTTGGTGGCAACTATAATTTACCGATTGGATGTGATCTTATACCGGCTCTGAGATGGTGAAGTTTGAGCATTATGTTCCGTCAAACAAAAGGTTATCTTTATGGATATTTCTATTCAGCGCCACCAAAATCCGCAACGTAAGGCCCCAAATCTCCTTCCCCTCGAAAACGATTCCCGGCCGGGACGCGCCGGGATCGAATTCACGAACCCTCTCCAGGATATCCAACGGAACCCAGAAAAACTCCGCCACTTCCGCCGGGGCGATTTCGATCGGCGGTTCTTCCTTCAGCGTCCCCACCACTGGCCATACTACAAAGCCGGTGGTTTTGGTCCGGGTGACCGGCATATGCCCCACTATCTCCACCAAATTGGCAGGGACGCCGATCTCTTCCTCCGTTTCCCGCAACGCGGCTTGAAGTGGCGTCTCGCCAGGCTCGATTTTCCCGCCAGGAAAGCAGACCTGGCCGGAGTGCAACTCCGGCGCCATGGCGCGGCGAATGAGCCCGATGGCCGGTCCCGCTTTCGAGGGGGCGAAAAGGATCATCACCGCCGCGCGCACCCCGGTGTTACTTTCACAGTCCCTGGCGGTTACCGACAGTGACCCCGCGAGCCTGCGCCTGATTTCAGCTATGTTCATCTGGCCATAATCGTTCATTTATCAATTATATGCCCATTGGCCATCCCTTTGCAGGATTGGATCGCCCCTTGCATTATCTTGATTGCCTGCTATACACGGAAGTAGAATGAAAACATATACTTTTAAAGAGTTTAACAAAGCCATGGCCCTGATAGGCATATTGAACACGGCGAGGACTTTGAAGCAGGGCGCCACCATGCATATCGCCAAGGACGCGCCGGAGTATCTGGAAGCGATAAGCTATGTGGGTGTCTCCGCGCGGGAGATGGAAAAAGCCGGGATCAGCGAAGGCGACGACGTGGTGGTGATCAGCGACCATGGCCAGGTGACCGTCCAGGCCAGAAAGATGGATCTGCAGCCCGGCTCGTTTTTCATGCCGCTGTCCTATCTGGCCAACCGCCTGGTATCCGCCGAAACCCACGGCGCGGGAGTTCCAGGATTCAAGAACACCGTCGTCACCATAAAGAAACCGGACGAATAATCTACAATCAACCATGGGAGAGAATCCATGACAGCAGTAAAACAGGATGAAGGGATCACGGTAACCGAACATGTGGTGTGCCCCTTCTGCGCCACGCTTTGCGACGATCTGGTCATCCATGTGCAGAACAACCAGGTGGTGAAGGTGCGCAATGGATGCAACCTGGCCAGGGGAGTGTTCGAAAACGCCCACAAGGAGTGGGCTACCCCCAGGGTAAATGGCAAGGAGGTTCCCTATGACTCGGCGGTGGAGGAAGCCGCCAGGATTCTGGCCGCCTCCAACAATCCGCTTATCTACGGCCTCGCCGCCACGGATGTGGACGCCCAGAAAAAGTGCATAGAGCTGGCGGACCTGATCGGCGCGAACCTGGACAACGCCTCCTCGGTTTGACACTCCCCCACCATGGTGGCACTACAGCTCGGCGGTGCGCCGGCTGCCACCTTGGGCGAAGTGAAGAACCGGGCGGACCTGGTCATATTCTGGGGCTCCAACCCAGCCGAGAGCCATCCGCGCCATTTCACGCGGTATTCCGGCTCGGCCAAGGGAAGGATGAACCCCAGAGGGCGCAAGGACCGATACATTGTGCTGGTGGACATCCGCCCCACGCCATCGGTCAAATACGCCGACGAGTTCATCCAGATCAAGCCGGGGCATGACTATGAGGTGTTGACGGCCATGCGCATGCTCACCAACGGGAACCGGCCGGATATGGACAGCGTTGGCGATGTGGCGATCCAGACCCTGGAGCGGCTGGTCCAGCGATGCAAGGACGCCCGGCTGGGCGTTCTGTTCTTTGGCCAGGGGATCACCGAAACCCGTGGCAAACACCAGAACTCCATGGCCATTTATCAATTCGGGAAGGATATGAGCCGCCACAGCAAGTTCCTGACCCTGCCGATGCGGGGCCATTACAACGTGGTGGGCAGCGGCAACACCATGTGCTGGCAGACCGGATACCCCTTCGCCGTGAACTTTGGCCGGGGATATCCCCAGTTCAACCCTGGCGAGTTTTCCGTGGTGGACCTGCTCAAGCGCAAAGAGCCGGACGCGGCGCTGATCGTGGCCGCCGAGCCGATGGATCATCTGCCTTACGAGGCGGCTCGGCATCTGGAAAATATCCCCACCATAGTGCTGGACCCGAGGGAGACCTTGACCACCAAGATGGCGGACGTGGTGATCCCGGTGAAACACGCCGGGGTCTCCGTGGAGGGGACGGCGTATCGCATGGACCACATCCCGATCAAGATGCGGTCGGTGCTCAACTCCCCATGGCCGAAGGATGACGAGCCGTTGTCCACCATCATCGCGCGGATCAAGGCGATCAGGAAGGAAGAGGCGGAAACCTAGATGGGAATCAGGATAGTAAATGGCGAGGTGATCGACCCTGCCCATGGCGAGGACAGGGTGAAAAGAGACGTCCATATCAAGGATGGCAAGATCGTGGCCGACGCCGGGCAGGACGCCACCGTCATCGACGCCACCGGCTGCGTGGTGATGGCGGGGGGGGTGGATATCCACACCCACGTGGCCGGGCCGAAGGTGAACTTCGCCCGCCTGATGAGGCCGGAGGACCATCGATATGAGCATGTGTCCCGGGAGGATGGATATGAGCGATCGGGAACCGGCGGGGTGGCCGCCACCACATATACCACCGGGTATCGATACTGCGAGATGGGATACACCACCATCGTGGAGCCTGCGGTGCCGCCGCTGGGCGCCCGCCATGCCCATGAGGAGCTGGTGGACATCCCCCAGGTGGATAAGGCCATATTCACATTGCTCGGCAACTCGGAGATCATCTTCCAATATCTGGAAAAGGGAGAGACCAGCAAGATCAACGAATACATCTCCTGGATCATGGACGCCACCAAGTCCTACTCGGTGAAGATCGTCAATCCCGGCGGGGCGAACATGTGGAAGTATCGCGCGGACATCCACGACATAGACCAGAAGCTGCGTGATTTCGACACCACACCGCGCCAGATTATCCTGGCCATAGCCGACGCCATGGCCACCCTGGGCCTGCCCCATCCCTTGCATCTGCACTGCAACAACCTGGGGGTGCCGGACAGCTATAAGACAGCCATCGCCACCGCCGAGGCGATGGAAGGCCGACCGCTGCACCTGACCCATCTTCAATTCAGCAGCTACGGCGCCTCCGGCAAGCGCAAGTTCTCCTCCGAGGCGCCCAGGCTGGCCCGGATGGTGAACGACAACAAGAACATCACCATCGACGTGGGGCAGGTCCTTTTCGGCAAGACCACCACCATCACCGCCGATGGACCCTTCGAATATCACCTGCACAAGCTCACCGGCTCCAAATGGTATAACGGCGATGTGGAGTGCGAGGATGGATGCGGAGTGGTGCCCTATGACTACAAGCGCAAGTCTTTCGTCAACTGCATCCAGTGGGCGGCGGGGCTGGAGCTGTTCCTGCTGATTGACGACCCGTGGCGGGTGTATCTGACCACCGACCACCCCAACGGCGCTCCATTTATCACATATCCCCACCTGATCCGCCTGCTGATGGACAAGGATTTTCGCCGGGAACAGGTGGAGAAGATCAGCGCGGAAGCCGCCGCCGAGATTCCCCTGAAAGTCCTGGATCGGGAATATACCTTGTATGAAATCGCCATTATCACCCGCAGTGGCACGGCCAGAAGGCTGGGTCTTGTGAACAAGGGGCATCTGGGAGTTGGGGGCGATGCGGATGTGGCGGTGTATCGCGCCAGCAGGAATTGGGAGGAGATGTTCGCCAAGCCGGCCTGGGTGATCAAGGATGGGCAGGTGGTGGCCAAAGAGGGGAAGGTGACCCGGCAGGTGTTCGGAACTACCATGTATGTCCATCCGGCGCGGGGGTTTGCCGATATCGAAAAGGATCTGGCGGATTTCTTCGAGAGCTATTACACGGTGAACATCAACAACTATCCTGTGGGATTGGAATACCTGCCCCGGCCGGAGCTTATCCCCTGTCAGGTGAAGGCATAATGATTACTCTGACGCTTAAGGGAAAGCTTTCTATCCCGCTGGAGGCGGATTCGGTCACCCCGGACAATTTGCATGACAAGTCCAACCACCAGATAAAGGAGCAGACAGTCTACTGGGGAAACAAGAAGAAGACCATCGGTGATTTTTTCGAGGTGGAGGGGGAGAGGTCGGACCGGATCACCGTGGTGGGAGATTGCGCCAAGGTGAAGTTGTTGGGGCATAAGATGAGCTTCGGGGCCGTGCATGTGAAAGGGAACACAGGCTATAACACCGGCTCCTATATGACCGGGGGGGCTATCACCATCGACGGGAACACCGCCGACTACCTGGGCGCCATGATGGAGGGGGGGCTTATCGACCTGAAGGGGAACGCTGGCCATTTTGTGGGGGGCGCATACAAAGGGGAGACCGCCGGGATGACCGGTGGCGAGATCATTGTTCGGGGAAACGTGGGCCACGAAACGGGGAGCTTCATGCGGCGAGGTTTGATCGCCGTGGGAGGGAACGCCGGGGATTTTACCGGGCTTTTCATGCTGGCGGGGACGATTGTGGTGTTGGGGAAGGCTGGGGAGAGAGTGGGGGCGAACATGAGCCGTGGCTCCATCATCCTGATGAACCAGGCCAGGCTGCTGCCCAGTTTTCTGGAAAACGGAGTGGTGGCCACCCCGGCGGTGGAAATAGTCTTGGGCAGAGTCCGGGAGCTGGGGCTGGCTCCCGCTGGTGGTGGGCGATATGTGAGGCACACCGGCGACGTAAACGCAGTGGGGCGTGGGGAGATTCTGATGCGGGTGGTGAACCGGAACCACTTGCAGGTCTGACTTTCCCATCCGTAACGATAATCGTATATATGGAAGTCCTTTTTGTTAAGAACAGGTTTATCAGATAGAAATAAACTTTGACATCAACAATGTACTGTTGATATATTACCCTCGGTTGTCTGCAAGAGGGTTCATATTGCTTTGGATTTGCATCAGTTGGTTTTCCGGGAGAGAGACTGATTGGTGTTGTTTAAAGGGTTGACAGATGTCAGTTTGTAGGCGGGGTGTTTTTAATCAAGCTGCTATGCAGTCGAGCCACAAAGGCAAATCAACTACCACACAACTCCATCACATAGTCGCAGGAGTAATTCTGCTCATATAAATATAAAGCCCTTTTGTTATGGACCGAGCGTAGAAAGCCTTACTTTGTAAGATCATAGTATTTCTGGTTATTTTTACGTTCTTTTTGGGGGGATGGTTGGAATAGGGGCGAAGTTTCCGCTGGAATGTCGGAGGCAGTTCGTCACCTTGTAAATATTTCGATGTAACGCAAAGTTACCGCGAAACAACTATTTTGGAGGAGAGAAAGATGAAGAAGCTCGCGTTTGCACTGTTGATTGCTTTGACCTTTACTGGATTGACCGGATGTCCTGGATCCGATCCCGCCAAAGGAACCGCCCAGTTTTACAATGACCTGGTATACTCCAGCGGTCGGGAGTTCATGGCCAGGTTCGTGGTCGGAGGCATGACCATGGACGCGTGGACCGGCCGATGGTCTGCGGAAGCCAGCTCGGAGGATTGCGGAGGCCAGAAACCCGCCACCTTGTATCTGGATGGGGATAATTACGGCACCAACGATATAACCTTTGACTGCGATGTTCATAACCTGTACAAGGTGACGTTGGTAAATGGCAATATTACCGTGCAGTACAGCACCGGCTCGAAAATGCGGGAGACCGTATCATACGCCCTTCCCGAGGGAAGCCCGTTTTCGGCCTTGTCGGAGTAAGGCGGATCTGACTGTTCGCCACTCTGCATGACGACGGCTGGCGCCTTTGGGCGAGGCCATCGGGCGTGGAAAGGCGGTAGAATGAAGGATCGCGGGGCGTTGGCGGTGGATGGACTGGTTTCATTCACGCCAGCGCCCTGTTTATTTTTCGGGCAGCCACCTCTGGAAAAAGTGAGTGGCTGATTTTCTGGTGAATTGAGCTTTAATATCTCCGCCAGCTCATGGGAACGCTGTTTTGCGCCGCATAGCTATCCAGCTTGCTCAACAGCCGGTCCGCTTCCCGGTGTTGATCCTCTGCAAAGCTGGCTCCCTCGCTCCCCCTGGAACCAGAGGATTTAAGCTGTTCGGAGTATTGCTTCCATCCGGTTCTCATCCGGGAAAATTCATAGAACCACGAACGCCACCATGTTTCATCATGGCCGCCAGGTCTGCTTTGGGATTTGGGAAGCTCCTGGAAAATCAACAGATGGCGCTGGTTGTCCAGGGACATTTTATAGTTGGCCATGAAATCCATCCCCACCAGCCCCTCGAATGCTCTGGACATGGATTTGGACGTCACCTGCACCGGCACAAATTCCACCGATCCCTCCCCCACCTCTATTTTGTCGATAATAGTGAGGATGGCCGGGATGCTTCCGCCGATTCCCCCAGAGCGAATCTTAAGCTTGCCTGTGTCGTTGTCGAAAACACCGATTTTTCTGGCGAGCTTTTCGGTGATAAGGACTCCTGGCGCCCCGGTGTCCAGCAGCATGGGCGCCGTCACAGAGCCGTTGAACCTGACGTTTACTATGATCCTTCGGGCCGTTCCCTCAAACGCCCGGTAGGGCACCACGAAGCTTTTCAGTGTCCCGGGCGCTTGGCCGCTTCCCCCTCCAAACTCCTGACTATCATTGTTCTTCCAGGGCGGCGTCCAGGGAGTGGAGCTCTTTTGCTGTTCCTTGATTTTATACTCCTTGCGCTCAATCTTCTCCCGATACTCCACAGGAACTTCCCCCTCCGAGTCGGAATAATGCACATTCCCCTCTTTATCTTTCCATTTTATGACTTCCCCAGCAGATCCCAGGTTTGTGGCCCACAGCCCCATGGCCAGACCCATCAATGCTGACAGAAGAAGAAAGTCGATCTGTTTCCTTTGCAAAAGCTTCATTTGAACCTACGGCGGAAAATTGGAAAAACAACGCGCGGACATGTAAAAGCAAATCATGCGCTACTCTGATTATATATTATAGGGCGCCAGGCCATGAAGCGCCACCCCGGGCCATCGGGAGCCCCCGCTCCAGGCTTTCCCGGGGGAAGGGGAGGGAAAGGAGGGCTGCGGGGATCAGCCGGGTTTTCGCATCCGCGCCGCCAGGTTGAATATTCCTGCTCGTCCCAGGCTCTCCAGCCGCAGCCCCGCCGAAGAGGCCATGGAAGCCAGATCCTCCTCCCCGAACAGGTGGATGTCAAACCCATGCCTTCCGTGCCACCACCGGTAGAGTTTGCCCGGAGCGCTGTTCGTCGGGGCCAGCAGGGTCAATTGCCCCCCTGGCCGCAGCACTCGCGCCGCCTCCAGGAAAAACAGGGGGGGCGACTCCATGAACTCCAATGCGCCCGCGCAGAGCACGACGTCGAAAACCGGCTTGAAAGGCAGAGACTGGGAGTCCGCCACCAGCGCGTCCATCCCCTCGTCCCTGGCCCTGACCACCATGGAAAAAAGCGCGTCCAGCGCCACATAGGCTTTCGGCTTTTGCAAAGCCAGCCGTTTGGCATACCATCCCGCGCCACACCCTGCGTCCAGGATAACCAGCCCCGTTATGGAGCCGAGTTGGCTGGCCACAGCATTGTACTCGGCGTTTTTCAGCCACGCCCAGGCGCCCTTCTCGCTGTTCTCTCCATACTCCTTGGCCGCAGCGTCGAAGTAGCTGTTCACTGCCCCCCTGCGGATGCTGTCTCCGGGGATGGGGTCTTCTGGTCCGCTCTGGGAAAATGGCTCGTTCATCTGGATATTCTGTTTTGATTAGAGGCGAAAGTTAACATGTCGGATCAAGTATAGCAGAAACCATGGGGGGAGCCGGAGCTTGCGCAAGAGAAGGCCGCCGGGCCGGTCAGTTGAGTTTTTCCCCTGTGAATCCGGAAGTTCCGCTGCACTCCGTGTTGTAATTGAGCAAGGTGATTTCCACAATATAGGCCCCCGCCACTCCCTTGTCGGTGAATTTCCCCTCAAACCTCTGGTGGATATCCACCGGCCCGGCGTCTCCGGCGTTGGGCCAGTGATCATAGCTCTCGGCGAAAAATGTTCCATCTTCGGCCACAGTGCCGTTCATGTTGGTCGAATCGCCCTGGGCGCCGGCCTGGGCCGCCTGGCGCATGTTGATCAGATTCCAGTTGAAATCGATGGAGTGCAGCAGAATATTTTCCCCATCCTGGGTGACTTCCACCCTGAATTCCTGACTGGGGAGCGGAGTCATCGACATGGCCAAACCGGTGGTTTTTTCCTGACACCGCAGATTAACCGGGTCGGTGATGATCAGGTATGTTCCACCGAAGTTGATGGTGGTGCTGGAGCTTCCCTCGATACATCCGGAGGCGAACAAGGCAAAGGATAAAAACAGGGGGGCCAAGGCCTTCATGGGAAAAAAATTCATAGCGATACTCCATGCATACAATACAACCAGGCGTATAACATCCTGCGTCCAATATACTCCAACCGGTACTGCCGGTCAAAATGTTAACAGATGCGGGGCAATATTTCCCCATGGGGCATGTTGATCATCCTCTCCCCCCCCACCACGGAGGCGCTGGACACCCTTCCTGCCCGGCCTTCTTCCACGCGCCCTATGACCGCGGAGAGCTTTCCCAGGGGGTGGGCGCGCATTATGGCCAGGGCCTTTTCCACATCCTTTTCGGGGGTAACCACCACCATCTTCCCCTCGTTGGCCACCACCATCGGATCCAGCCCCAACAGCTCGCACGCTCCGGCCACCGCCGTGGCCATGGGGATGGCGCGCTCGTCCAGACGGATGGCCACGCCGGAGTCCGCAGCGATCTCGCATATGGTGGTGGCAAGCCCGCCCCGGGTGGGGTCGCGCATCACATGAGCGTCAACTCCCCCATCCAGCAGCGCCCGCGCCAGGGTGTGCAGCGCCGCGGTGTCGCTTTGTATCGGGGACTGAAAGCGCAATCCCTCCCGCTCGGACATCACGGCGATCCCATGGTCGCCAATGGTTCCGTTGATTATCACCACGTCTCCCGGACGCGCGCCAGAGGCGTGGATCTGCACCCCATCCGGGCGGTATCCCACGCCGGAGGTGTTTATGAATATGCCGTCCGCCTTGCCGTGGGGGACCACTTTTGTGTCTCCACAAACGATCGGCACACCCGACGCTCTGGCCGCTTGGCCCATGGACCGCATCACCGTCCGCAGGTCCGCCAGCGGGAAGCCTTCTTCCAGGATCAGCCCGACGCTGAGGGCCACAGGAATGGCGCCGCTCATGGCCAGGTCGTTTATGGTGCCATTGAACGCCAGGTCGCCGATATTCCCCCCCGGAAAGGCCCAGGGGGAGACCACATAGCTGTCGGTCGTGAAGCTAAGCCAGGCGCCCGGTATGGTGAGAAGCGCGGAATCCTCCATGGGTGGCGCCCCATCGGCGCCATAGAGGGCGGGGACTATTGTCTTGCTGATCAGGTCATGAGTCAGCTTCCCCCCGGAGCCGTGGCCCAGAGAGACCAGATCCGCCCTGCTACTCACCATACCCTCCATATCTGTACGCCGCCGCGCAGGTGCCTTCCGAAGAGACCATGCAGGCCCCGATAGGATTGTCCGGCGTGCAGGCGGAGCCGAAGAGCCTGCACTCCGGAGGATCGTTGAGTCCCTTCAGTATCCGGCCGCAGATGCAGGCAGGGTTCTCCTTCGGCTCCGGCAGGGTGACGCCGAACTTTTTTGACGCGTCGAACTTATCGAACTCCTCGGAAATGGCCAGTCCGCTGTCCGGTATCGTCCCCAGTCCACGCCACACCGCGTCGGACTTCACAAACACCTGCCGCAGTATCTGCTGGGCCTTCTTGTTCCCCTCCGGTTTCACTACACGGTAATACTCGTTTTCCACCTCCGCCCGCCCTTCGGCAGCCTGGCGCGCCAGCATGGCCAGCCCCTTCAGGATATCCAGCGGCTCAAAACCGGTGACCACGCAGGGCATGCTGAATTTCTTCGCCACTGGAATGTACGCGTCGGCGCCTATGATGGCGGAGACATGGGCGGGGCATATGTATCCGTCCAGTTTGATTTCGCCGGAAGTGAGAACCTCCATGGGCTCCGGCATGGTCTTGTGGGCGCACAGCACGGAGTAATTGGCGATTCCTTCCCGTCTGGCCTCCAGGATGGAACAGGCGATCAGCGGGGCGGTGGTCTCGAACCCCACACCGAGGAAAACCACTTCCTTTGCCGGATTCTCTTTGGCCAGCGCCACTGCGTCCAGCGGGGAGTAGACCACCCGGATCTCTTTTCCCGAGCTGCGCTCTTTTTGCAGGGTGGAGCGGCTGCCGGGAACCCGGACCATATCCCCAAAGGTTGTGATGGCCACGTTGGGTTGGGCGGCGATCTCCACGGCGGTGTCTACATAATTTATCGGGGTGACGCACACGGGGCATCCCGGCCCGGAGACCAGTTTGATACTCTTTGGGATCATGGAGCGAATACCGTAGCGGTAAATCGCCATGGTGTGGGTGCCGCAAACCTCCATCAGGGTAATCTGGCGATCCAGCCCGGAGGCGGCTTTGCGGATATCATCCGCCAGCTTGTCGGCGGTTTCTTTGTCGCGGAATTCGTTTATGTATTTCATCCGTCTGGGTTTTCCGTGTCGAGTATGTCCCGCATAAGTCGTATGGTCTCCTCCGCCGCTTCGGGGTCCACCTTTTCGATGGCGAACCCGGCGTGGATCATCACATAATCGCCCACCTCTACACCGTCGAGCATCATCAGGCTGGCCTCCTTGCGCACCCCGCCGATCTCCGCGACGCAACGGTATTCCGATATCTCCACCACTTTCATCGGCACAGCCACACACATGGTTCTATTTCTCCTTTCCTGCCAGGATTCTTTGTCCGGCGATCAGCGCCTGGCCCAGGGCGATGCCTCCATCGTTGGGCGGGACGCGGCGGTGGCGGAAAACGGTGAAGCCATCTTCCCGCAGCCTCTGGCCCAGCCTGTCGCTCACATACCGGTTCTGGAACACTCCGCCGGACAAGAACACCCGGTCCAGGCCCGTCTGTTTTTTCAGTCGCATGGCCACGGTCGCGGCGCCCTGCACCACGGCCTGATGGAACCTGGCGGCGATGAATTCCGTGGGCTTTTCCCGGATCACGTCCTCCACCAAAGCCTGGAATACCGGATAAAAGTCTAGAATCGGCAAGCCGTCATTCTCCACGACGCCCATCGGGTAACCTTCCTCCACAGGATTTTCAAGCGCCATTTCCAGCTCCAGGGCCGCCTGCCCCTCGAATGTTATCTTGGAGCGAATGCCGACAAGAGCCGAGGCCGCGTCGAACATTCTTCCCATGCCGTGGGAGAGGGGGGAGTTGAGCCTGTTGGTGGCCATTTTCAGAATATTATTTTTCGTGTCCTCACTCAGCTCAATCAGCCAGGAAAGGGGCATCCGGGGGATATTTGGCCCATATATCCCGCCCAGGATGGCCAGGGCCACTCGCCACGGCTCCTGGATCGCCTTGTCGCCTCCCGGAAGAGGAACGGGGCTGACAGAACCCATCCGCTGATATCCATTGATCCCCCCGACGAGGAATTCACCTCCCCAGATTCCCCCATCCTCGCCATAGCCTGTGCCATCGAAAATGATTCCGATGGCCTCTCCCTCCTGGTGGGTTTCCGCCATCAAGGACACCATATGGGCATGATGATGCTGCACCGCCACCGTGGGGGCCATCTTCTGCTCGCTGGCCCAGTGGGAGCTCATGTAATCTGGGTGCATGTCATGCGCCACCGCCTCCACCTCCTTGATGTCCAGAAGCCGCATGAACCTTTCGATGGTCTCGCCGAGAGCCTCATACACGCTCTTATGTTTCAGGTCACCAATATGCTGGCTCAAAAACGCCTTGGATCCCTTTATCAGGCAGAAGGTGTTTTTCAGGTCCCCCCCCACCGCCAGGATGGATGGATACTCCCTGTTCAACATGATCGGCACCGGCGCGTATCCCCTGGAGCGGCGCAGCACCACGCTTCCATGGGACATGGGCCGCTCGATGGAGTCATCCTCCCGGGTGTGGATCTCCCGGTCGTGGGTCAGGAATGCGTCCGCCACTCCCCCAAGCTTCTCCAGCGCGTCCTCGTCCTTGAAGACTATCGGCTCATCGGAATTGTTGGCGCTGGTCATGATCATGGCGCCCAGGAACGCGTCGCTCATGATCAGGTGATGCAGGGGGGTGTATGGCAGCATGGCGCCGATGTACCGGTTGCGGGGCGAGGCTGATTTCATCAGACGGGAGTATTTCTTCTCCACCAGGATAATGGGCCGGCTGTGGGACTCCAGCAGCGATCGCACCGTGTCGTTTTCCATGATGAAAGGAATCAGCGCCCCGTAGCTGGGGAACATTACCGCGAACGGTTTTTCGTCGCGTTTCTTCAGCTCCCGGAGGCGATGCACCGCTTTTTCATCCAGCGCGTTTACAGCCAGGTGGTATCCCCCGATCCCTTTTATCGCCACCACGTGCCCCCTCTTTAGCTGAATCATTGTGGCCTCGAGAGGGTCGGTATAACTTGCTGGCTTGAAATTGGAGTCCCGATAGGTGAGCCTGGGGCCGCAGGAGTGGCAACCTATCGGTTGGGCATGGAACCGGCGGTTCTGGGGGCTTTCATACTCCGCTCGGCATTCGGAGCACATGCTGAACCTGCCCATGGTGGTGTTGGGCCTGTCATAGGGGATGTCTGTAATGATGGAGTAACGGGGGCCGCAATCGGTGCAGCTGATGAATGGATAGCGGTATCTCCGGTTTTGCGGATCGAAAAGCTCCCGTATGCATTGCTTGCAGACGTCAGAATCCGGCGCTATAAGCGCGGATTTCTCCCCTTCGCCCATGCTCTTTTCGATGCTGAACCCGCGAGTGGATTTTAATTCAATGGATACTTCTTCCAGCTTGATAATATGGGCCATGGGCGGGGCCTCGTTCATAACTCTCTGCGCGAAGGCATCAACCGATTTTTCCGGGCCCTGGATCTCTATCTCCACCCCTTTGCCATGGTTTAGCACATGACCGGCAAGGTTCATGTAGTTGGCCAGGTTATATACAAAAGGGCGGAATCCCACTCCCTGGACGATTCCCTCGATCTTGATCAGGGTTCGTTTCATCATTTCTCCCTTAACGCTCCTGGAGCAGGGAAAGCAGAAAGTCGTACCAGTCATCCATGCCATCGCCGGTTTTGGCGGAGACGTGGAACACTTTCAATGACTGGTTCACCTTCATGGAGTAATCCAGAAGCCGACCCATGTCCAGATCCAGGTGGGGCAGCAGATCGGTCTTGGTGATGATCATGGCCGACGATGAGCGGAACGCTTTGGGGTACTTCACCGGTTTGTCCTCCCCCTCGGTGACGGAGACCAGGGCCACTTTCATCTCCTCGCCCAGGTCATAGGAAGCCGGGCAAACCAGGTTGCCCACGTTTTCGATGAACAGAAAACCGGGACCCGCAAAGCCCAGCTTCTCCAGCGCTTCCTCCACCATGGCCGCGTCCAGATGGCAGGCGGACTGGGTGTTGATCTGTATTACAGGGGCCCCCGTGGCGGCGATCTTTCTGGCGTCGTTGTCGGTCTGTTGATCCCCCTCCAGCACCGCGATGGGAACCCTCGATTTAAGATCCTCGATAGTCTTCACCAGCATGGTGGTCTTGCCGGAACCTGGGGAGCTGATGAAATTGATGGCCACTATCCCCCTCTGCCGCAGCTTCTCTCTTATGCCTGCGGCTATCTGGTCGTTCTTCGACAGAACGTCCTTTTTGACATCAATTATCCTCACCCCGATCACTCCACGGAAATGTTATCCACATACAATTCCTCCCCGCTGACTATCCTTCCCCCGAAGGCGCCGCATTGGGGGCAGATGGCCAGAGGATTGTCCGGTTTAAACTCCCGGGCGCACTCCCCGCACACCGCCCTGGCTGCCACCCTCTCGATCACCAGCTCGCTTCCTTCCGCCGCCGTGCCCATGGCGCAGGCGGAGTAGCAGAATTCCACTGCCCCAGCCTCCACGCCAGAGAGCTCCCCAACGGTCACATTGACCTTCATCACCCTGGCGCCCCCCTCCTCATTTAGCCGGGACACGGCTATATCCACAATGCTCATGGCCACAGACATTTCGTGCATGGCCTCGGCCGCGCCTTCTACCTGTCCACCGTCACTTCCGCCGCCACCGGCGTCGCAAGCTTCATGGTGGAGGAAACGGGGCAATGGGCCGCCGCCAGGTCTATAAGCTCCCTGGTTTTAGCTTCATCGGCGGTGGTTTTGAGCCGGACTTTATACGACACATTCCGGAAACCCGGATTAACGTCCGCCACGTTGAACAACCCCCGCAGGTCGATATCTCCTGTCAGTTCCACATTCACCGCCTCCAGCTCGATATCCAGCATGGCGGCGTATTCCACGAACACCGCGCTGACACAGGATCCCAGCGCCATCAGCATCATCTCCATCGGGTTGGGGGCCTGGTCGTCCCCGCCGGAAGGAACCGGATAGTCCGACATGACAACATGGGTCCTGATACGGTTTTCGTTGAGCAGGCCGCCTTTCCATTCTGTGGACACACCAGGCCGATACACCGCGGCCTCAGGTTTTTTAACGAAGAGCGCCTTGCGGCTGGTCAGGATGTCTTTAAGAGGACGTCGCTCATTCAAGTCCGGCTCTCCTGTGGATAAAATCGAGCATCACGCGCACCCCGGCGCCGGTCCCCCCTTTGCGGATATACCCTTTCTCCTTGTCGGAGAAAGCCGTGCCCGCGATGTCCACATGGGCCCACTTGCCGGTGACATGCTTTTTCAAAAACGCCGCCGCCGTGCTGGCGCCGCCGCCCCTGGGCCCTATGTTGGCCACATCCGCCACCTGGCTTTTTATGTCGTCCTCATATTCCTGGAACAAAGGAAGAGGCCACAGCTTGTCCCCGGTGCGCATGCCGGATTCGCGAAGCTGGCCGATCAACTCGTCGTCGTTGCCGAACAGGCCGGAGCAATGGGCGCCTAGGGCCACCATGCAGGCGCCGGTGAGGGTGGCGAAATCCACGGTGCAGTCCGGCTTGTACCGCCCGGCATAGGCCAGGGCGTCGGAGAGAATCAGCCGACCCTCGGCGTCGGTGTTGAGCACCTCCATGGTGACGCCGGATAGACCGGTGAGCACGTCGCCTGGCTTGGTGGCCGTGCCGGAGGGCATGTTTTCCGTGGCGGGGACCAGCCCCACCAGGTTCACTTTCAGTTTCATTATGGCCACCGCTGTCATGACGGCTATGGTGGCGGCGCCCCCGGACATGTCCGATTTCATCTCGTGCATATTCAGGGCTGGCTTGATGGAGATGCCGCCGGAATCGAAGGTCAGCCCCTTGCCCACCATCACTATCGGCTTCTGGCTCTTCGGTCCCTTCATGTATTCCATGACGATGAATTTCGGCTCCTCCTGGCTTCCTCTGGACACACCGATCAGGCCCCCCATCTTCATCTTCTCTATGGCTTTTCGTCCATGGACAGCGCATTTGAAGCCATGCTTTTTGCCCAGAGCGGCCGCCTGGTTCCCCAGATACGTGGGGGTGGCATAGTTGGCCGGAGTGTTGATAAGGTCCCTGGCCAGCATCACCGCGTCGGCCGTCGCAGCGCCGTTTTTCATCCCCTTTTCCGCCGCCGCGCCATGCCCCAGGATGACAATCTCTTCCAGCATAACTGGGGTTTTCTCTTTTTTGAAAGTATCGAAGTTATATAGCGCCAGCCTGGTCCCCTCCACCGTGGCCTGGGCGATGGTTTTCGCATCATCTTCCGAGCCAGCCAGTGACGCCATCGCCGAGGCGCAGCTTTTTACTCCAGCGGATTTTACCGCCCTGGCGGCCACTGCCGAAGCGTACCGGTACGAATCGCTGGTGGCGCCATCACGCTTGCCCACGCCCACCACCACCACATACCTGGCAGCAATAGCGCCCATGGTCTCCAGCGGCATGACCTGCCCTCGTTTCCCCTCGAACTTGCGCCTCTTGGCCATGGCGCCCAGTTTCCCTTCCAGCGCCTTGTCCAGTTCCTGAAAGTCCCCTTTATCCAACTCCCCCTCGAACACGCCGATCACCAGCCCTTCGGCTTTTGACTCAACGGCTCGGGAGTTATCTACCCTGTATTTCATATCAATTCCTTTTACACACTGATACGCCCGGCGGCTCCGGACCCAGTTAGTTAATCAACCATGCCAGACTTATAGTATATTTGTAGAAAGCGGGAGGAGCAAGAGGATAACCAATGAGGATGCTATCGAAAGCTCGAACCCGCCATTACTCTTGGGAACTGGGCGCGCAGTTCATCCAGCACCACTTCCGGGCAGCTTTCATACCTTTTGGAAAAATGGAAAGGCGCCAGGCGCTTCACCCCGGCGGCCAGGGCGATCTTTCCGCACGCCTGGGCGGTTAGATGTTTGGTGAGCTTTGCCTGGGACTGATCCTCCATGGTGAACACGGCTTCCAGGAACAGAAGGTCCGCTCCCTTCGCCAGCCGGATCAGCCGCTCCTGGTTCCGGGGAGTGTCCCCCAGGTCGGTGGCATAGGCCATCTTCCCCCCCGGGGCGCGCAGAACCAGGTCTTCGGCCAGCTCTCGCACACTTCTGGCCTGGGCGCCAGGGGGAGTGATCATGGCGTCCATTTCGCCGCGCAGTATCCTGACCTTCAGCTCCCCCAGCCATTTGCCTGGCGAAAGGGACAACTCCAAAAGCTTGTCCTTGCGGATGTTCAAGGTTTCCGGCTGCTCGAAAGAATATGCCATCACCGGGGTTTTATGGTCCAGCTCCGTGGCCCGGATGGTGAAAAGATCCTCCTCCAGGATAATCCCGTCGACAACCTGTCGCACCCCCAAAGGCTCCACAGTGTCCACTCCCGCCTGAACCCTGCTTGTAGTCATGGTTTCCCCCGCCAGTTCCGCCACCTCGAACACAGGCCCCCTCAGTCCTATCCTGTCCCACAAGATCCCATCCACCATCCCCTTGATATGGGCGCACAGCCCCGGGGGGCCGTAGATCCGGCAGGCAGGCAGGATGCCTATGCGAGAGCGCAACAACCAAAGAAACCCGCCGATGTGGTCTATATGGGCATGGCTGATGAAGATATCGGTCAACTGGTGGGCTATCCTGCCGGGCAGCCGAGTGGCCTCTCCCAGGTCGAACAGCAGGCTGCGGCGCTGGTCACGAAGGCGCAGGTGCAGCAAGGGGTCGCCGAACACTCCATTCAACAGCGCTACGCTGGCTTGTCCCACCCGGGTGGCGTAGGCCGGGCCGTGGCTTGTCGTTATTTCCGAGTCGGGATACATGTCCGGGGCCAGGCCGCGCCCCTCCCGGCGGGGGTCGCGCCGCGAGGTTTTTACAAGACCTCGTGAATCCCGACAGGCGTCCCGGACCAGCAGGCTGTGCCATTTGCTGTCCCCGGGGCGCATCATGGCCCGGATGACCCCATCTTTTGTGATCGAGATTATTTCCCCCATGGACACAGTGGCGCCACGGCTATCTATCAGCGCCGCCTGTCTGCCCGGCCATGCGTCTATGGCTTCCACGGGCGGAGGAGCCCCCACCAGAGGAACGGATCGGGTGTCTATATCCAGGGTCTGCGCTCCATCCATGTAGCGTTCCCATAACCTGGTTCTGGTGGTGTCTCGTTCCTTTGTGGAAAGGCTCCTTGCCTCGGCGGAGGGAGGAACCGTGAAGATTTCAACTCCTGTCGCGCCAAGCTCGGAAACCATGGCTGGAGCCGAATCTTTATCAGAAATAACCACCACGGCTTCTGCTTTTGCTCCTCTTGCGATCCCCTCCAGAAGCTCCGCGCGCGCCATCCCCCGCATCACTCCCGGCATGTCGATGATCAGGAACGCGTCCCTTTCCACTTTCGCCGCCAGGGCCGTGGCAGCCAACACCAGGGGAAGACGGAACCTGGCCGCATTCAAGCTGCACAAGGCTGCGGAATGGACAAGCTCCCATGCGCCACCGCTCCATCGGCCCAGATTGGCAGCGCCGGGAGGACCGAAGGATGGGGAACCGGGATCGGCGGCCAGGATAAAGGTCTTGCCCTGGTTGGAGATAATGGAGGCCATGGCCGCGGCGAGGGTCGATTTTCCCGCGCCGGGCGGGCCGAAGACCATCACCCTGCGATGAAGTTTGAATGCAAGCCGCGGGATCCGCTCCAAATCAGGCCAAGTGTCGGCGCTATCCTCTCCGGTCCTGGGTGATGGCGTCGACGCCATGTCAGTGGAGCAGGTGGATAAGCGCCGTGGCAAAAGTGAGGAATATGAACACGGCGGTGATATCGTTGAGCGCCAGGACGATCGGCCCCCCAGCGATGGCCGGGTCTACATCCAGCCATTTGAAAATGAGAGGTATTCCGGCGCCCATCAGCGCGGCCAGGTTTATTGCCAGAAAAACAGCCCCGCCCATGATCAATCCCATTTCCGCGGAAGACTGCCATGCCCAGGCCGCCACGCCGGAGATCAATCCGCAAACAATCCCGAGGATGAAGCCGACTTTGACTTCTTTGAAGATAAAAGCCCCCAGGGCGCCTGGATCTATCCTGCCCGTGGCGATGCCGCGAACCACCAGTGTGGAGCTTTGGCTTCCCACGTTGCCGCTCATTCCCATGACGATGGGGATGAAAGCGGCCAGCGCAATCGCCGCCTCCAGGGTTCCTTTGAACAGCAGGATCAGCGCGCCAGTGACGAATCCTCCCGCCAGACTGGCGGTGAGCCAAGGCAGCCGGTATCGGGCCATCTCCACCACGCTGGTGGCGGGGGAGAGAACCTCATCGCCAGCGCCCACCAGGGCCATGATATCCTCGTCCGCCTCTTCCACGAAAACATCCACGATATCGTCAATGAGGATCCTGCCCAGCAGGACCATGTTTCTGTCCACCACCGCCAGGGAAATCAGATCGTATTTCTTGAAGAGGCTGGCCACGTTTTCCTGGTCGTCGTCGGCGTAGACGTAAATGGGGGGATGCCCCTCGTCCACCATGTCGCCCACTTTTTTCATGCCGGGATTGAGCAAAAGCTCGATGATCGGGGCAACTCCCTTGAGCCGACCCAGGTTGTCCACCACGAAAATGTTGTATACCTCCCGGTTTATGTCTGGGCGGGAGCGCAACAGGTCCAGGGTCTGGTCCAGGGTCATCTCCTCCCTGGCGGCGATAAGCTCGGTCTGCATGATTCCGCCGGCGGTTTCCGGCTCGAACTGCAGAAGCCGGGAGACTTGCGCGTCCACCTCCGCCGAAGTGGAGCCGAGCACTTCCTCGGCCACCTCTTCTTCCATCTCCCCCAGCAGATCCGCGGCGTCATCGGTGTTCATCTCGCCGATCAGTTCGGCCAGTTCCTCGGGAGTGGAGTTGTCCAGGATAAGTTCGCGGGAGCTTTCGTCCAGCAGGGGGAGGATCTGGGAGCCCATTTCCACCCCCACGGCGGAGAACGCCTCCAGCATTCTGGATTCGTCCTCTATATGCTCTATGGCGGCGGCGATATCCGCCGGGTGATACATATCCTCCAGCGATTTGTCGGGCTGGCCTTGACCCAGGATCTCCTCCTGGATAGCCAGGTATTTTTCTTCTTCAGGTGTCATAATGTCACCACAATAGCCCACCAGAGGGGACGAATTATAAATGCAGATCCGATATCACATCGGCCCGGAAGTCTCCTCTTCCGGATTGGGCGTCGGATCGTCAGCACCCTTGCGCCAAGACAGGAACCACTCCACAGGGCCGTGGAGCATATACGCCGCCGCCATGGCGAAAAGCATATGGTGCGGGAATAGCGCCACGATGAACAGGAAGAGCACTATCCATAGGAACAGATGGAAAGGGCGCCTCTTTTTGGTATCGATATATTTGAAGTTGCGATACGGGACGTTGCTCACCATCAGCAGCGCCAGGGTGTATACAGTGACCAGCATCACCATACCGGGGGCCTTTTCCATCTCCAGCGCGCCATTGGTCAGCAACACCGTGGCGGCCAGCAGCCACGCCGCGGCGGGGATAGGCATCCCCACGAAATGGTCTTTTCGAATGTCGGACTGCTGGATGTTGAACCGCGCCAGCCGCAAGGCCCCGCACAGGGCAAAGAGAAACGCAGCCATCCAGCCGAGCCTGCCGTAGGGCTGCAGAACCCAGTTGTACATCAGGATAGCCGGCGCCAGGCCGAAGGACATGAGGTCGGACAGCGAGTCGAACTCCACGCCGAAGTTCGATGTGGCCCCCATGGCCCTGGCTATCCGCCCATCGAGCCCGTCCAGGATCATCGCCAGGATGATTGCCCACGCGGCCTTGTAATAGTCGCCATTGATGGAAGCCACCACCGTGTAGAATCCACAGAAGAACGCCGCAGAAGTGACCAGGCTTGGGACAATGAATACACCTTTGCGGAAGCGGTGCAGCCTGCCGCCGGGCTGCGCCTGTTCTTCCGGCGGCATCCCGTCCAGATCCATCTCCCCGTTCATGTTTTCCTTCTGCTCGTCTTTCCGGTTTTCCATGGTCATGGCTTTTTTACAGGTATCCTGGCCATCACGGAGCTTCCTCCGGATACTTTGTCCCCCATCTTGGAAATAAGCTCCACATTCCTGGGGAGGATAAGGTCCACCCTGGAGCCGAACCTGATGAGCCCGATATGCTCCCCTTTTGCCAGGGTCTGGCCCACGCTCACCCTGGTGACCACTCTTCTGGCCACCAGCCCGGCGATCTGTTTCACCCCCACCTTTCCAATGGCGGTGTCGAAGATCGTCAGGTTGTTTTCGTTGTCCTCGCTGGCCCTGTGGTCCCACGCCGCCAAAAAGCTGCCCTTGTGGTATTTCTTGTTGGCCACGGTCCCTGCGATGGGGGAGCGTTGCACATGGACATTGAAAATGGAGAGAAATATGGAGACGCACACCGCCCCATCGGGGAAGTCATCGTTCTGATATGAGGGATCTATCCGAATGACCTTCCCGTCGGCGGGGGCCACGATCAGATCCTCATCCTCCGGGATGACCCGGCTGGGATCCCGGAAAAAGAAAAGGACAAACGCCACCAGCCCCACCAGCGCCCAGGCGGGCTTGGCCCATCCAAAGAGGAAGAGGGCCAGCGCCGCGATGGTCAGCGGGATGACGAATAAAAGGCATTCTCGATCAAACGGCATCGTCTTAGTCCAGTTTCTTGCCGATCCACGGCATCATGGATCGCAGTTCGGAGCCAACTTCCTCTATCAGGTGGTCGGCGTCCCGGCGAAGCAGGGCGTTGTACACCGGGCGGTTGGCCTTGTTCTCCAGCACCCATTCCCGGGCGAACTCGCCGTTCTGGATCTCCTCCAGGATATCCGCCATCTCCATGCGGGTCTCCTCGGTGATCACCCTGCGGCCTCGGGTCACATCGCCGAACTTGGCCGTGTCGGAGATGGAGTATCGCATATTGGCGATGCCCCCCTCGAAGATCAGGTCCACGATAAGTTTCATCTCGTGCAGGCATTCGAAATAGGCCACTTCCGGCTGATATCCAGCCTCCACCAGCGTGTCGAATCCGGCGCGGATCAGCTCCGACACTCCGCCGCAGAGCACCGCCTGCTCGCCGAAAAGGTCAGTCTCGGTCTCTTCCTGGAATGTGGTCTCGATAACCCCGCCGCGGGTTCCGCCGATCCCCTGGGCATAGGCCAGGGCGATATCCTGCGCTTTTCCCGAAGCGTCCTGATGGATGGCCACCAGGCATGGCACTCCGCCGCCCTGGGTGTATTGTCGGCGCACCAGGTGGCCGGGGCCTTTGGGGGCTATCATGAAGACATCCATATGATCCGGCGGGACGATCTGGCCGTAATGGATGTTGAATCCGTGGGCGAAAGCCAGGGCCGAGCCCTTTTTTGCGTTGGGAAGGATGTCGTTGTTGAAGATATCCGCCTGGGAGGTGTCCGGCGCCAGGATCATGATCACATCGCCAGCCTTGGCCGCATCGGCAGGGGTCATGACGGTGATGTCCTTCTCCGCCGCCGCTTTTGCGCGGAAGGCGCTCCCCTCGCGCAGTCCCACCACCACTTTGACACCGGAATCGCGCAGGTTGAGCGCATGGGCGTGGCCCTGGCTGCCATAGCCGATTATGGCCACGGTTTTGCCCTTCAGGTGCGATATGTCAGCGTCTTTCTCGTAATAAATAATAGCCATTGAAAAAAATATCTCCTTGTTTACCGGTTAATAAGGAACAGGGCCGGACGCGGTGTATGGCCTATCCCAGGGTCTTTTTCCCTCGGGACATGGCGATCTTGCCGCTGCGGGCGATCTCGATTATCCCAAGAGGTTTTATCATTTCCACAAAAGCGCTCACTTTTTCCTCGGCGCCCGTGACTTCTATAGTGTACGTCTTGGGCGAAACATCCACCACCTTGCCGCGGAAAATTTCCGTCATCCGCAAAATCTCGGCGCGGTTGTTAGGCTCGGAGTTCACCTTCACCAGGACGATTCCCCTTTCGATGAAATCCTCCTCGGAAAAGTCGATCACCTTAATGACATCGATAAGCTTGTTGAGCTGTTTTGTGATCTGCTCGATGATGGCGTCGTCTCCCCGGGTGATGATGGTCATCCGGGAGGTGGTCTGGTCCAGAGTGGGGGCCACGGAGAGCGACTCTATGTTAAACCCCCGGCCGGAGAAAAGGCCCGATACCCGGGACAGCACGCCGAACTTGTTCTCCACCAGCACTGAAATGGTGTGTCTCATACTCCCCCCTTACGCCAGTAGCATCTTGTTGATCGGGGATCCGGCCGGCACCATGGGGTACACGTTTTCCTCCCGATCCACCACAAAGTCAATAATCGTCGGCCTGCGGGCGGCGATGGCCCGCTCCAGGGCCGGGCCCACCTCTTCTGGCAAGGTGGCGCGGATGCCCAAAGCGCCATACGCCTCGGCCAGCTTCACGAAATCCGGCTGGCTCTCCATGCAGGTATACGAATACCGGTTGCCGTGGAACAGCTGTTGCCACTGGCGCACCATTCCCAAAAATCCGTTGTTCAATATGGCGATAATCACCGGCAGGCGCTGCTGCACCGCGGTGCCCAATTCCTGGATATTCATCTGGATGGAACCATCCCCGGCGATGTCGAAAACCACCTTGTCCGGAAACGCCGCCTGGGCGCCGATGGCCGCGGGAAAACCATAGCCCATGGTTCCCAGCCCGCCACTGGTCAGGAATGTGCGGGGGTTTTTCAGGGTCAGATACTGGGCCGCCCACATCTGGTTTTGCCCCACCTCGGTGGCGAAGATGGCGTCCCCGCCGGTCACCCGGTCGATCTCCTCGATGACGAACTGGGGCTTGATCACCTTCGTCTTTTTCACATACTCAAGCTTGTTGGCGTGTTTCCATTCGTCTATCTGGTCCAGCCACGGCTTGTGCTTGGTTTTCCAGTCCACTTTGCTCTCGGCGATAACCGCGTTGAGCTTCTTCATGGCGTCCTTCAGATCCCCCACCACAGGGATGTGGGCTGTGACGTTTTTCGATATGGCCGTGGGATCCACATCCACATGGGCCACTTTGGCGTTGGGGGCGAATTCGTCCAGCTTGCCGGTGACACGGTCGTCAAACCTGGCGCCCAGGGCCACGATAAGGTCTGTATGGGTCACCGCCATGTTGGCGCGGTAGGTGCCGTGCATCCCCAGCATCCCCAGGCACAGATCGTCCAGCGAGGGGAAGCTGCCCAGCCCCATGAGGGTCATGGTGACGGGGGCATGGATGGCCCGGGCAAGTTTTTTCAGTTCGGCGGCGGCGTTGGTCAGGATCATTCCGCCCCCCACATAAAGCACAGGGCGCTTTGCCTCTTCCAGCGCGGCGGCCAATCTGTCGATCTGGCGTTTATTGGCCACGGTGGTGGGGCGATAGCTGCGCATCTCCACTTTTTCCGGGTACTCGAACCTGGTCTTGGCCAAAAGCACATCCTTGGGCAGATCCACTAACACAGGGCCAGGCCTGCCGGTGGTGGCTATGTAGAAAGCCTCAGCGATGGTGTTGGCCAGATCCTTCACATCCCGCACCAGATAGCTGTGTTTGACGCAGGGGCGGGTGATGCCGACGATGTCCGCCTCCTGGAAGGCGTCGTTGCCGATAAGCCCGGTAGGGACCTGCCCCGTGAACACCACAATGGGGATGGAGTCCATATATGCGGTGGCGATGCCGGTGACGGTGTTGGTGGCGCCTGGGCCGGAGGTGACCAGGGCAACGCCCGGCTTTCCGCTGGCTCGGGCGAATCCGTCGGCCATATGCACCGCGCCCTGCTCGTGGCGCACCAGGATATGGCGCAGCTTGGGTGTCTTGAACAGTTCGTCATAAATCGGCAGCACCACACCTCCGGGATAACCGAAGATCAGGTCCGCGCCCTGCTTTAGCAGAGATTTAACAAAAATCTCAGCGCCTGTATGTTCCATTTGTCGATATCGCCTGTTATTATGGCTAAACTATTGATGATATAGTATGTGGTTTAACATAGTCAATTACTCAAAAGCCGTTTGGGGCTCTGATGGCCGAAAAACAGGAAAACATGTCCGGTGTCCTGCCGTCACAGGCGCTGATTGAATTAATCGGGGGGGGAGCGATCACTGCCCCCGGCTCTTCCGGGGCGCAGATGGCCTCGCAGGTCCAGCCCGCCTCTGTGGATCTGCGTCTTGGCCCCACCGCATACCGTCTCCAGTCAAGCTTTCTGCCACAGTCGGACACGGTGGAGAGCAAAATGAGCGATCTGGTGATGTACGAGCTGGGTCTGGAGAAAGGCGCCATCCTGGAGCGGGGGGCCGTATACCTCATCCCGCTGATGGAGGAGATGAGCCTGGGCGTCGGCGTCCGGGGAAAGACCAATCCCAAAAGCTCCACTGGCCGGTTGGATGTCTTCACCAGAGTAATCACCGACAATTGCTCCCGATTCGAGGAGATAGCCGCCGGGTATCATGGGAGGCTGTATCTGGAGGTGGTGCCACGCTCCTTCACCATAAAGGTAAAAGCGGGGCAAAAACTCAACCAGTTGCGACTATTCACCAATGGGGCGTCTGGGGGAGCCGACAGTGCGTTGACCGTAAAACCGGGGGTGGTGGAAGGGGAGTTGTCCTCCCTTTACCGGACAGAGGAACTGCTGATGGATCCGGAGGGCGTCTTTATCGCCCAGCCTGGTGTGCGCCTGGCGGACGATGGACTGCTTATGGGGGTGGATTTGACCTCGCAGAGCGGTGGGCCCATAGGATATAAAGCGAAGAAAAACAGTCATGTGATCGACCTGGAGAAGGTGGCCCACTATTGCGCCGATGAATTCTGGGAGCCGATATACCCCCCCCGCAATGGCCGCCTTATCCTAGAACCGGAGGAGTTCTATATCTTCGCGTCGAAGGAGCGGATCCGGGTGCCGATGTCGTGCGCGGCGGAGATGGTGGAGTTTGACGCCGGTTCCGGCGAGTTGCGCACCCATTACGCCGGTTTTTTCGATCCCGGATTCGGCTATGGGCGCAATGGAGAGGTGGAAGGGACCAAGGCGGTGCTGGAAGTCCGGCCTCACGATGTGCCTTTTATTATAGAAGATGGGCAGATTCTGTTTAAAATGAAATATGAAAGGATGAGCCAGGCGCCGGAAATATGGTATGGAGCGGAAATCGGCTCCAACTATCACGATCAGGTGTTAAGATTGGCAAAACAATTCAAGCAAATGTAGGAGTATGGATATATTCACGGCAAAAAGTCGATAATTCGTCGATTATGAAAAACTGTGATAAAATAACTCATTATGATTGGCGCTGATATTAGCTTGGCCGTTCCGACTCAAACAGGTGTATAGCCATATGAGCTTGCATGATGTGACCTTTGGTTCTTTGCCTGTGGGCTGTATATTTTTCCGCTTCCTGGCGAATTCAATTCCAATCTTCTGTTCATATTTACTCCCATCCCCCGCCACTGATTTGAAATGTAGGATCCCATCCACGGTTCATATCGGGGGGGAGGAGGCTTCATATAATCTCGCAACATTAATCCCGGCGCATAATGTCGCCATGTCGACAAGAGGAGAAATACGACAATGAGCACCTGGAGGCTTCAATCCAAACTTCTGGTTTATTTCCTGGCTGTGGGTTTTATCCCGTTCTTCATGATAGGCATGCTTGCCAATAATGAAATGACAAAAGCCTTGGAGGATCAGGCTAATGGCCAGCTGGAGGGGCTGCGGGAAATTAAAAAGCTGCAGATAGAAAAATTCTTCAAGGAGCGCCGGGGAGACATGGGCGTGATCATGGAGACCGTGGCCACTCTGCGCCGCGAAGCCATCGCCAAGATGGAAGCTGTCCGCCAGATAAAAGCGCACGAGATCAAAAAGCATTTCGAGAACAAGCTGGCCGAGCTGGAGGATGTGAAACGAAACCTCCGGTTCACAGGTGGCGTCCAGGAAATGGAGGATGTCTTCCGATATGGAATCAACAGCCAGCAATATAAAGAAGCGTACAGTCGCAGGTTTTCCGGATTCCAGTCGTTCGAAAAAAGTTTCCGCTTCTACGACGTTTTCCTTATAGACAATTCCGGCAACGTGGTCTTCTCCGTGGAGAAAGAAGGGGATCTGGGGGAGAACCTGCTCACCGGCAAGCTGAAAGACAGCGGGCTGGCCAGGGCTTTCAGGGAAGGGCGATCCAGGCCGGTCTTTATCGATTATTCCTGGTATGACGTTTCCAATGACGTCGCCTCCTTTCTGGCCACTCCTCTTTATGACACCAATGGCGGGGTGCTGGGTGTGGCGGCTTTCCAGGTATCGCTGGAGGAAATCAACAACATCATGACCCAGAGAGATGGCATGGGCAAAACCGGGGAGACATATCTGGTGGGATCGGACATGCTGATGCGCTCCGATTCATTTCTGGACCCCACCCACCACTCTGTGAAAGCCTCTTTCGCCAACCCGGACAAGGGAAAAGTGGACACGGAGGCCGCCAGGGAGGCTCTTGCCGGCAAAACCGGCGCCGACGTCATCCTCGACTATAACGGCAACCCTGTGGTTTCCGCCTACGCCCCCCTGAAAATCGGTGATGTAACCTGGGCCATTCTGGCGGAGATTGATGTGGCGGAAGCTTTTTCCCCGGTGGACCAGAACGGGAACGAATACTACAAGAAATATGTGGACCTCTACGGATACTACGATCTGTTCCTGATCAATCCTGACGGGCATGTCTTCTACACCGCCGCCAAGGAATCGGACCTGAACACCAACATGGTGAACGGAAAATACGCAAGCTCCGGCCTGGGCAAGCTCACCCGCCGTGTGCTGGAAACAAAACAGTTCCAGTTCGCCGATTTCGAGCCATACGCTCCCAGCGGCGGGGCTCCCGAGGCCTTCATCGCCGAGCCTGTGGTTCATAGCGGTAATGTGGAGATCATTGTGGCCTTGCAGCTCTCTATCGACGCCATCAACGAGGTGATGACCACGCGGGCCGGAATGGGAGCCACAGGCGAAACATACCTGGTGGGCAAGGACAACCTGATGCGCTCCGATTCCCGCGAGGATTCGGCAAACCGCTCGGTCAAGGCTTCCTTTGCTAATCCCGGCAGCGGCCGGGTGGAGACCAGGGCCTCCAGAGAAGCCCTCTCCGGCACCTCCGACGCTGATGTTATTGAGACGTATAACGGAGACACTGTCCTGTCCGCATGGGCTCCTGTCCGGGTGTTCGACACCACCTGGGCGATGATGGCCGAGATAGATGAAGATGAAGCTTTCGCCGCCGTGGCCAAGGTGCAGATGTATATGGTGATTTTTGGCGTAATTGGCCTTGTGTCGATCGCAGTGTTCGCCATATATATCGCGCGGTCTATCACCAACCCGATCAACCGCATCATCGGCGAGATGAACGAGGGATCAAACCAGGTGGCCTCCGCCTCCACCGATATCTCCAACTCCAGCCAGAGCCTGGCCGAGGGCGCCACGGAACAGGCCTCCAGCCTGGAGGAGACATCCGCCGCCCTGGAGCAGGTGGCCGCCCAGACCAAGCAGAACGCCGACAACGCCAACATGGCCAACTCCCAGGCTGGCCAGACCCGCAAGGAAGCGGAGAACGGAACCGCCACCATGACAGAGATGATCGGCTCCATGGAGGCGATCAACAAGTCCTCCCAGGAGATCGGCAAGATCATCAAGGTTATCGAGGAGATCGCTTTCCAGACCAACCTGCTGGCGCTCAACGCCGCCGTGGAAGCGGCCCGGGCCGGCGAGCATGGCAAGGGCTTTGCCGTGGTGGCAGAGGAGGTGCGCAACCTGGCCCAGCGCTCCGCCGCCGCCGCCAAGGACACCGGCGCCTTGATAGAGGAAGCCGTGCGCCGCGCCTCTGATGGCAACGATATGGCGCGCAAGTCCGGGGAGGTCCTGGGGCAGATCGTCAATGGGGTCAAGAAGATGAGCGACCTGATCGGCGAAATCGCCGAGGCCTCCAACGAGCAGGCCCAGGGCGTGGACCAGGTGAACTCCGCCATTGCCCAGATGGACAAAGTGACCCAGCAGAACGCCGCCAATGCCGAGGAAGCCGCCGCCGCCTCCGAGGAGTTGAATGCCCAGGCGGACAAGCTCAATGACATGGTGATGGACCTGACCAGGCTTATCGAAGGAACCGCCGACAGAGATATCGGCTTGCGCGCCAGGGCGCATACGGCCCCCAAGATGCTCACCGGGGGAATCCGGGGCGCCCGCAAACCCGCCCCCATGGCCAGGAATGCGGCCCCACGCAAAGCGCCGCCAAAAGCGGCCCACGTGCCCCCGCCTCCGCCGCCCAAAAAGCGGGAAAAAACTCCAGAGGAGACCATCCCGCTGGAAGACGATATGGACGGGTTTTAAATCCAATGGGGAAACATCCAGGGGCTCCACCAGCCCCGGATGATCCCCAACCGTTACTAGGAGCGCCCGGGTCAAAAACCGGGCGCTTTTTTTTTGGGGCCAGGGAGGGGCCCGCGCGCGCCATTGTTATCAGCCAGCAGTTTCTGTCATTGTCGCCGTCTGCGCTATACTATTTCCATGGAAAACAAATTCAAACTAGTCTCCCCCTTCGAGCCCCAAGGGGACCAGCCGGAGGCCATCCGTCAACTGGTGGATGGGCTGGGGGCGGGGCTGGAGAGCCAGGTGCTGCTGGGGGTCACCGGATCGGGAAAAACATTCACCATCGCCAATGTCATAGAGCGGGTTCAGCGCCCCGCGCTGGTCATCGCCCACAACAAGACCCTGGCGGCCCAGTTATATTCCGAATTCAAGGCGTTCTTCCCGGAAAACGCCGTGGAGTATTTCGTCAGCTATTACGACTATTACCAGCCGGAGGCCTATCTCCCCTCCACGGGGACGTATATAGAAAAGGACTCGTCGATAAACGAGGAGATCGACAAGCTTCGTCACAGCGCCACCCGGTCGCTGTTCGAGCGCCGCGATGTCATCATAGTGGCCTCGGTCTCCTGCATCTATGGGCTTGGTTCACCGGAGGCGTATTTCGACATGAAGGTCCGGGTGGAAGTGGGGCAACATAGGGAGCGGGACGAGCTGCTCGAAGCGCTGGTGGGGATAAGATATGACCGCAACAACGTCGATTTTTCCCGGGGGACGTTCCGGGTGAACGGCGACGTGGTGGAGGTGCTGCCCATATACGAGACAGACTCGGCCATCCGGATCGAATTTTTCGGCGATGAGGTGGATTCCATCCACAGGGTGGATCCGCTCACCGGTCGGAAGCTGGAGAAGCTGGACGCGGTGAATATATATCCCGGTTCCCACTATGTCACCCCGCCGGAGCTTATGGAGAAGGCGCTGGTGGAGATCCACAGCGAGATGGAGACGGCCCATGAGAACTTTCTGGACCAGGAAAAATATGTGGAAGCCCAGAGGATCCGGGAGCGGACCCTGGGGGATATAGAGATGATCAAGGCCATAGGCTATTGCAACGGGATAGAGAACTATTCGCGGGTGATAACCGGTCGCCCTCCGGGCTCGCCCCCGCCCACGCTGATGGAATACTTTCCCGACGACGCGCTGATCATAATAGACGAGAGCCACCAGACCGTGCCCCAGGTGGGCGCCATGCTGAAGGGGGACCGAAGCCGAAAGGACACCCTGGTGGGGCATGGGTTCCGTCTGCCGTCGGCCTACGACAACAGGCCGCTTTCGTTTGATGAGTTCGAAAGCCATGTGAACCAGGTGATATATGTTTCCGCCACTCCCGCCAGTTACGAACTGAACAAAACCGGGGGGGTGGTGGTGGAACAGGTGGTCCGCCCCACGGGGCTTGTGGATCCGCCGGTGGAGGTGCGTCCTGCCCACAACCAGGTGGATGACCTGCTGGGGGAGATCGGCAAGCGGACCGGGATGGGGCATCGCACGCTGGTGGGCGCCATGACAAAACGCCAGGCGGAGGATCTGACCGACTACCTGCAGGGGCTGGGGGTCCGGGCCAGATATCTGCACTCCGATATCGCCACGCTGGAGCGGATGGCGATAATAAACGAACTTCGGGAAGGGGAGTTCGATGTGCTGATAGGGATAAACCTGCTTCGGGAAGGGCTGGATATCCCGGAGGTGGGGCTGGTGGCGATCCTGAATGCGGACATGGAGGGGTTTTTGCGAAGCGAGACTTCCCTGGTGCAAACCGCAGGCCGCGCCGCCAGAAACTCCCAAGGGCTGGTGATCCTTTACGCCGACAAGATGACCGGCTCCATGAAACGGGCGATCGGGGAAATGGACCGCCGCCGGGAGCGCCAGATCGCCTATAACACGCTCCACGGAATCACCCCCACCAGCGTGAGCAAGCAGATATCCAAAGCGCTGGCGTTCGCCTTGGGGAAGGAGGGGGAGGAGGAAGTGGATGAGTTTTCCCATCTGACCGGGGAGCGGATAGACCGATTGATCAGCGACTATGAGGCGAAAATGAAGGCCGCCGCCGGTGAGCTTGATTTCGAATCCGCCGCCGAATGGCGCGACAAGATCAAAAAGCTTCGGCGACTGAAGATGATTTGATTTTCGCGATCCCATCTGTATCCGATTTATCAATAATCCGCGATTAATCTGATAAAATGAAAGTTTATTACCTGGTCCCTGGGGGAAATGGGGTTAATCAAACTTTCCGCTTTTGCGCTGTCGTTCTGTTTCGCCTTTTTTGGCGCCGCACTGGGCGCCCATGGGGCGGTTTTGGCGCTTCCTGCGCAAATTTCCGAAAACGTGGGGCCCATATCCCTGGCGCCGCATATGGAGTGGATGGAGGACAGGGGCCGTGAATTGACCATCGAGGATGTGACCTCGCTCCCCAGATCTTCCGATTTCCGGCCGGTAGGCGCCAGCTTTTACAGCTATTTTCTTTCCGAATCCGCTTTCTGGTATCGGCTGACCATCAGGAATCCATCGTCAAGGGAGCAGCTGATGGTTCTGCAGAACGAAGTATCGTGGCTGGATGTGGTGGAGATGTATGAGCAGGGCCCGGAGGGTGGATTCCGGATGCGGCGGGCTGGGGATTCCATACCTTTCCGGGAAAGAGAGTTCTCCCACCCCACGGCGGTGTTCCACATCTCGCTGGCGCCGGGAGAAGAGAGGACATTCCACTTTCGGGTGGAGGCCATGGATGCTTTCCTCTCCCCCTTTACCCTGTGGGAAGACAAAGCCTTCGAAGAGAGCGACCGGGGCCGGACCATATATTTCGGGACTATCCTGGGGATAATCACGGTCATGTTCTTCTTCAACGTGATCCTGATGTTTTTCCTGCGGGAGAGACGCTATCTTCAATACAACATCTATCTGTCCATCCTGGGTATATGGTTTCTCACCTACAACGGATTTTCCTTCCAGTATATCTGGCCCGAATCTCCCGTGTTCCAGAACAGGATGATGGTCTTTCTGGACTATGCCATGCAGCTTAGCGCGGTACTGTTCACCAGGGCGTTTCTTGACTCGAGAAACACCTTGCCGACTCTGGACAAGGTGCTATCGGGAGTCATCTGGCTATTCGTGGTCATGATTGTCGTCGATATAATAACTCCATTCCATTACTTCACGGGATTTGTATGTCTTGTCTTCCTGCAACTGTATGGCCCCTTGCTGGCGGTCTCCGGGCTGGTGGCGTTGCGCGCAGGCATCCGGTCAGCCCGGTTTTTCCTGCTGGCGTGGATTTCCACCACCATCGGTGTGTCGCTGACGGCGCTGATAGTGGTGGGCGTTCTGCCCTACAGCTTCTGGCTGTTCAGGGCAGGGGAGATCGGCGTGATGATGGATATCGTGCTGCTGGCCCTGGCTTTGGCGGACCGGATAAACATCCTGCGTCTGGAAAAAGAGGAGGCCCAGCTCACATCCAGAAAAGTCCTGGAAAAAGCCAGGGAGGAATTGACCGTCAAAGTGGAGGAGCGTACCTTGGAGCTGCGTGAGGCCCTGCGTCGGGCGGAAGAGGCCACGAAGCTGAAAGACAAGTTCGTCAGCCTGGTCTCCCACGATCTGCGCAGCCCCCTGGCCTCCATGAAAGGGTTGGTGGAGGCGATAGACCTGGATGATGACTCGCCGACTGTGGCGGAGAAAAACATCAATTATCTGCGGCGCGTGTCGCTATCGCTGGGTGGTCTGCTGCAAATGACAGAGCAGCTTCTGAATCTGACCCGTATCAAGACTGGCAGAATCACCCCTATGAAAAAGATGTTCAACGCCCGGCAGAGGGTGGGGGCGTTGCTGGTGTTGATGGAGCCCACCGCCTCTCAGAAAGGAATAGAACTGGCCAACAACCTGCCGGAGGATATGACTCTGCTGGCGGATCTGGACCTATACCAGGAAGTGATCCGCAACCTGGTGTCCAATTCCATAAAGTTTTGCAGGTCTGGGGACATGGTGACGGTGCACTCTCCCCCAGGGTACCAGAACACCGTGGCGGTTCGGGATACGGGGCCTGGCATAGATAAAGAGACTTTGTCCAGGCTGTTCACCCATGGAGAGAAAACCACCAAAGTGGGAAGCGCTGGGGAAAAGGGGACCGGGCTGGGGCTGGAGTTCAGCCACGAGATAATGCTGGCCCATGGCGGAGACCTTACCGTCAGCCCCTTGGAGGGTGGTGGTGTGGAGTTTTATGTGACCCTGCCGGCCAGCCGCGCGATCATCCTGCTGGTGGATGACCAGAAAGTCCATCGAAAAATGATGCTGGACGCCATGGGCTCCGAGCTTTCCGTCGACGTGCTGGAAGCGGATGATGGGATCGAGGCGCTGGAGATAATGAAGCTGGCCAGGCCAGACCTTGTGGTGGTGGATGTTTTTATGCCGGGGATTAACGGACTTGAGCTTCTTAAGATAATGAAAAACACCCCCGCGCTCTCATCCATCCCGGTGATTATAGCGGCCACAGTTTCCCACTACGATGGCCAGGCAGACGCCATGCGGGCCCAGGCTTTGCAGATGGGAGCGGTGGATCTGGTGGAAAAGCCGCTGGAAGCCGAAGAATTCCTTGAGGCCATTTTAAAAATTCTCGCATAAACTGGCCCAAGCTAAAAAAATAGCCCAGGCTTGCGTGGATGGATTACAATTCTATATCGGTATATGTCGAAGGTTCTCATGAAAACTGGTTGGCTAGCTTTATACATTTCTGTTTTCTGCCTCCTTGCGCCCAATCCTGCCCGGGCGGCGGTGGCCGGATCTGCCCCCAAAGTGGTTTTATCCGAGGATCAGGGAAAATACATCCTGGGATACTCCATGAAGATTGTGGAAGACAAGCAGCGACAGTGGACTATTGAAGACGTCCGGTCGAAGAAAATCGACGCCATGTTCACGCCGCTGAAAAAACAGGTTCCCAGCCTCGGTTTTACCTCCAGCGCCTATTGGTACAAGGTGGAAATCTACAATTCCACCCGGCAGGTGTTCGAAGGAATCCTGGAGGAGGAGATCGCCTGGATAGACCAGATCGATATATACGAGGTGAGAGCCAACGGAAGCGCCCATATCCTGCGATCCGGGGAGCTTCGCCTCAGGGACGAGGCGCAGATGCGGAGCAGGTCCCATCTGTTGGACATTTCATTCCACCCTTATCAAATCAAGACCTTGTATATCAGGGTGGAGACAAAAGACACCTTCGTCACTCCTTTTACACTCTGGAGCGTCAAAGCCTTCGCCCAGGCGGATTCCTGGCGGGCCTATTATTTCGGCGCCCTTTTCGGGGCTATCGCGCTGATGTTTGTCTACAACCTGGTGCTCCACGCGTTCACCCGTGACGTAAATTATTTGTACTACGTGGTGTACCTGTTCGCCGGTTTCATGTTCGCATTCTCCTACAACGGATTTTCCCGGCTGCTGCTGTGGCCGGAGCATCCAGGGTTTTCCGACACTATCGTAAACGCGCTAAGCTTCCTTTTCCAGATGACGGCCACTATCTTCACCAGGCAGTTTCTGCAAACCAGGCAGGCCATGCCCCGGGCGGACAGGCTGCTCCAGGGGATGGTGTGGATGTACGTGGCGCTGGCCCTTCTTCGGGGCGCAGGGGTGGCGGTTTACTCCATGAATTACATGGCTGTGCTGACCTTGCAGCTGTACATGCCGGTGTTGGCGGTGATTGGTATTGTCGCTTTCCGGAATGGAAACCGGGCCGCCAGGTTTTTCCTGATGGCCTGGCTGGCCTCCACTGTGGGCATGGTGGTGGGCGCTTCCACTGTGATGGGGATTATAAGTTACAGCTTTCTTGGAATGCACGCGGGGGAGATGGGGGTGATGCTGGACATGGCGCTTCTGGCGGTGGCGCTGGCGGACCGGATAAACATCCTTAACACACAAAAACAGGCCGCGGAGCATCTGGCCCGGCGGACCATGGAACAAGCCAGGGACACCCTGGAGATGAAGGTGGCCGAGCGCACGGTGGCGCTGAAGCAGGCAAAGGACAGGGCCGAGGAAGCCACCCGGCTAAAAGACAATTTCATGAGCCTGATCTCCCACGATCTGCGCAGCCCTGTGGGGGCCATCTCCGGTTTGCTCAACCGCGCCATCAGCCTGCCTGTCGCCGAAGAGGAGAAAAAGAAGGACTTCATATCCCGAGCCCAAAGCGCCGCCGATCGCATGCTGCGCATGCTCGACCATCTGTTGAACATATCCATGTTGAAGACCGGCAAACTGGTTCCCATAAAAGCGCTGTTTCGCCCAAGGGCCCTGTTGGATGACCTTCTGGAGGATGTAAGCATCCTTGCCACCCGGAAGGAGGTGCGGATCATCAACGATCTGCCCGCGGAAGCCAGCCTGATGGCGGACAGGAGCCTGACCAACGAAGTGCTGCTCAACCTGCTGACCAACGCCATAAAGTTCTGCCGCAGTGGCGACACGGTGACCGTATTCCTGGCGCAGGAAGAACCGATGGTCATCGGCGTGAGGGACACCGGCATGGGGATCAGCATGCCCATTGAGGATCTGTTTCGTCATGAAGTAAAGACCACCACCCCCGGCACGGCAGGAGAGCGGGGAATGGGCCTGGGGCTGCCATACTGCCAGGATATTATGGAAGCCCATGGCGGCCATATCGAAGTCGGCTCCACTCCCGGCGCCGGGAGCGAGTTTTTGCTCCGGTTCCCTCCCCGCAGGCGTATGGTGATGCTGGTGGATGACCAGCAGGCCCACAGGAGCATGATGAAAGAGGCGATCCAGGAGGTGGAGAATGTTGACTTTGTGGAGGCCAACAACGGGGTGGAAGCGATGGAAATCGTGAGAATGGGGGCGCCGGACCTGATTGTGACCGATGTGGTGATGCCTGGCATGGGGGGATTGGAGTTTCTTCAGAAGCTTCGGGATAATCCGAAGCTGAAAAACACACCGGTGATCATGGCCACTGCCCATTCTAGCTCGGAGGATGAGGAAAAAACGCTCCGGTTG
>JAOUPQ010000298.1 GCA_029879765.1 Nitrospinota bacterium
GCCTCGGTGGCGGCTGGGTTGTGGGCGCCATCCATGATCAGGGCCGGTTTGCTCCGGACTATTTCGAATCTTCCGGAGATCCCCACCCTTGCCACTCCCTGGCGGATCGCCTCCTCGTCGATATCAAATCCCTGGCTTCGAAGGGAGAGGGCCATGGTGATGGCTATCCCGGCGTTTTCCACCTGCTTGGCTCCAATCAGCCCCACAACCAGATTTTCCAGATTCTCCTCGCCATGGTTATAGTTGAACACTTCACCGTCTGGGGCCATATGGAGCCTTTGGACCGTAAAATCCCTCCCAGGCGCCAAGGCCACCGAGCCTCGCTCCCGCGCCGTCTCCATCGCCACATCCAGCGCCGGGCTCTGCAATGCGCCCAGCACCACCGGTCGGCCCGGCTTGATAATTCCGCATTTCTCCATGGCGATCTTCTCCAGGGTGTCCCCCAGATGCACCATATGGTCCAGAGCCACGGCGGTGATGGCGCACACCGCAGGATCCACCACGTTGGTGGAGTCGAATCTGCCTCCCAGGCCGACCTCGATCACCGCCACCTTCACCCCTGCCCTGGCGAAATGGAGGAACGCCACGGCGGTGAGGAATTCGAAATAAGTGACGGAGAGGATCGGCTCAACATTCAGGACGTCCCGCACTTCGGTGATGGCTTGGGCCGCCTCATCCTCCCCGATCATGACGCCATTGATCCGGATCCGCTCGTGAAATGTGACCTGGTGGGGGGATGTGTATAATCCGTTGGGAATGCCGGCGGTGGTCAGGATGGATGAAACGATGGCGCAGGTGGAGCCTTTTCCGTTGGTTCCCCCCACATGGACCATGGCGCAGGATTTGTGTGGATCCCCCAACCGGGCAAGAAGCTTACGGGTGTTTTCCAGCCCCAGCTTCATCCCCTGGAACGAAAGAGTGGCCAGATACCGTCCGGCTTCATCTCGGGTCATGGGCGGGGATTGGTTTTAAGCGCCCGATTTGGCGCTGTCGGTCGAATCCTCTTTACTCTCCAGGGGCAGCAGGCATGCTATGGCGCCACACATATGATCCAGCAGTTTGGCCATGGTCTCCTTAAGCTCCAGCCTGGGGACGACCATATCCACGAATCCATGATCCATCATGAACTCGGACCGCTGAAATCCTTCAGGCAACTGCTCGCGGATTGTTTCCTCGATGACCCTGGGCCCGGCGAAACCAATGAGCGCTTTAGGTTCTGCGATTATCACATCGCCCAGCATGGCGAAACTGGCGGAGACCCCTCCGGTGACCGGATGGGCCAGCAGGGAAATGAACGGTATCTTCAATTCGTCCAGCTCCCCCAGTGCCGAGGATGTCTTGGCCATCTGCATCAGGGAGAATATCCCCTCCTGCATTCGGGCGCCGCCAGAGGAGGAGACGATGATGGCGGGGTGCCGGGACCTTATGGAGCGCTCGATAGTCCGGGTGATCTTCTCCCCGGCCACCGACCCCAGGGTGCCGCCGATGAAATCGAAATCGAGGACGGCGATCTCCACCGGCCTGTTGCACATAAGCCCGGAGCCGCTGATGGCGGATTCATTGAGCCCTGTTTTCTTTTTAGACTCGGCGATCCGGTCCTTGTACTTTTTGCTGTCCCGGAACTTGAGAGGATCGTTGGGCGCCAATTCGCCGTCCTTCTCCTGAAACGTCCCTTCGTCGATCAGCAGGCGGATCCTCTCCCTGGCGGAGAGGCGATGGTGGTGGCCGCATTTGGGGCACACCTGGAAATTGTTGTCCAACTCCTGGCCATAGATTATGGCCTTGCACTCATCACACTTCTTCCATATCCCCTCCGGGATCTTGTCCCTGGAGGTTATGGCTTCAAGAGGTTTTTTGACTTTGGAAAACCAGCTCATGAATTATCACCACCAATTGTTCTTGTTCCCGACTCCGGCATTATATCACTTCCCGGCCTTTCTGTTCAGCGCGGCAAGCCACGCCTTGGCCGAAGCCTCTATCACATCTGTGGAGGCGCCTTTCCCGGCGAACATCTCCTGGCCTATCTTCACCCGCAATGTCACTTCCCCCTGGGCGTCCTTTCCCTGGGAAACCGAGCGGATATTGTAATCCTCCAGCCGGCCGGTGATGCCGGTTATCCTCTCGATGGCCCGAAACACCGCGTCCACAGGGCCGTCTCCCGTGGAGGAGTCGGTGATGGACTCCTTCCCCTTGCGCAAAGTCACCGTGGCGGTGGGAATGGTTCCCGTGCCCGATGTGGTCTGCACATGAACCAGCTCGAACACCTGACGCACGGATGCGACGGAGATCTCCTCCCCCACTATCGCTTCCAGATCCTCGTCGAAGATATCCTTCTTTTTATCCGCCAGCGCCTTGAACTTCTCGAAAGCCTTGTTTATCGCCTCCGGTTTCAGCTTGTACGCCAGTTCCTCCAGCCTTTTGGAAAATGCGTGGCGGCCCGAATGCTTCCCCAGCACCAGCTTGTTTTTCTTCAGCCCGATGGATGCAGGGGTCATGATCTCGAAGGTTGTCCGCTCCTTCAGCACCCCATCCTGGTGGATGCCGGATTCGTGGGCGAAGGCGTTCTCCCCCACTATCGCCTTGTTCGGCTGCACCGGCACACCGGTGATGGATATCAGCAGGTGGCTGGTCTTGTATATTTCTTTGGTGCTCACCTGGGTGGTGACCTTCATGTAGTCGCGCCGGGTCTTGATGGCCATCACCACCTCCTCCAGAGAGGCGTTGCCCGCCCTCTCGCCGATGCCGTTGATGGCGCACTCCACCTGTCGGGCGCCGTTGCGCACCGCCTCCAGGGAGTTGGCCACCGCCTGGCCCAGGTCGTCATGGCAATGGACGGAAATTATCGCCCTGTCGATGTTCGGCACATTCTCCCGGATGGCGGCGATCAGCTCGCCGAACTCCGCCGGAATGGCGTAGCCAACGGTATCCGGAATGTTCACCGTGGTGGCGCCTTCTTCTATGGCGGCCTGCAACACGTCATACAGGAATTGGGGCTCAGTCCGGGAAGCGTCCATGGCGGAGAACTCCACGTCCTTAACATGGCCCCTGGCGCGTCGAACAGCGTCGGCGGCCATTTTCAATACCTGGTCGTGGGTTTTCTTCAGCTGGTATTTTACATGGGTGGGGCTGGTGCCCACGAAGGTGTGTATCCTCTTTTTGCTGGCGGGCTTCACCGCCTCGGCGCAGCGGTCTATATCCCCGGCCATGGCGCGGGCCAGCCCGGCGATCACCGGGCCTTTGACCGTCCTGGCGATTTTATGCACCGCCTCAAAATCCCCCACGGAAGCCTGGGGAAATCCCGCCTCTATCACGTCCACATTCAGCTTCGCCAGCTGGTGGGCCAGGGTCAGCTTTTCATCGATGGTCATGGAAAAGCCGGGGCTCTGTTCCCCA
>JAOUPQ010000299.1 GCA_029879765.1 Nitrospinota bacterium
ACGGGGAGAAGAACTACAGCCTGCTCTTTTTCGTGGCGGGCGTGGCGAAATAACCAGGGAGATGAAAATGGAAAAGCCAAAAGAAGATGATTTAGAAAAGGCCGCAAATCGCGCTGTCAAATATTCGGCCCTTGTTTTTGAGGATCTGCGCGCCGGTGTCCCTCCGATGGAAATAATCATGGCCATGTGGATCGCGTTGGGGGCTTTGGGAGTCCCAAACCACATGGTTCCTTCGAATCTGGGTAGGCAAGATGAACATCACGGTTAAACGCCACAGGGCGGATCGCCCCGCTCCCGATATCGTGGAGCCGTTGCTCACCGATATCCGGGCCGCCATAGAACGGGGCCGGGCGGAGCTGGATTCCGGCGAGGAGCTGCAGGTGGTTCGGATCACTTCCTTATATGTGGCCGGGATAAAACCGGGGGACCTGGTGGAGGTGGCCGACATGTATCAGGGGGGCCCCTACCGTGGCAAGGTCACCAGCGTGGCTCACGCCGCCGCCGATGGCAAGCTGCTCACCGAACTGGAGCTGGCGAGGCTGTGAGCAACCCGGTATACAAGCTTCGCCGGATCATTGCCCCATCCAGGGCCACACGGGGCGTGGTGGTGGCGGTGGAGAATGGCCTGGCTAAAGTGGCCACCACCCAGGGTTTGGTGGAACACCCCGCCGAGGAGTGGATTATCCCCGGAATGACGGTCACCATCGTCGCTGATGGGCGGCTTGTTCGTCCCCAGGGCGGCGGTCAGGAATACTACTTATAACCTATATAAAAGACCGTTTAATATACCCCTAAACATCCCTTTCCAGTCCCACAAATCAGGTTGGAAAAAAGGAACAAGAAGCCATATGTGTAAAGTATTCCTTTCACCTCGCAGCGGCTACGATGGTAATATATCCCCGAGAAAGCGAAAATGACCCACTCCGGAACCTCTTGCACGAAATTCCGGAACCTCTTGCTCGCTTACAACGGCACATATCGGAACATGTGCGACTATTGTCTCATCGGAACAATTTTGTCACGGAGATGTAACTTTTAGTCTTCCAGATGTCCCATGGGTAAATTGCAACTATTTGATAGCAAGGCGGTTAGGATAATGTCGGCAGTGGCCCGGTTATTGCACTATAATAGGTCGTGGAATATGAAGGATTTGCAATAAAGCAATTTGATCAGACCAGAAGGGTTTGGAGGCGGATATGATCTGGATTTTTTATATTGGAATATGGGGCCTAGGCTCTATATTTATGGTTTGGCGTCTGGAGAGAATGATAGCAGCCGAGATAGGGGCTCTCTCCCCGGCAAGGCGGGCTGATGGGCCTGTTGGCCGAGTGGGCCGCAAATAGCAGAGGAAAGTCAGAAAGGGATAGACCATGAAGGATATAGATGAAAAAGCGCCGTATTGCTATCATTGCGCCGCTGAGATGGAAAAACTGAGTTCCCCTTCGGTGAACCTGAAGAGCAACCTGGACTGGGATGGGGAGTTTCTCTGGATCTGTGTCAACGATCGTTGCCCGGTTTTCGTCAACGGTTTTCACTCCCCCAACACGATGTCGGACGAGATCCATCTTTTCCGCTCCGTGGTGGATCCGGAGACCGGCGCCTGCGCCATGACGCCGGTGGCGCCGTTTACTTCGGCGGATATTGGCTCGTTGCTAAGCGGTCCTATGTCGTGGAACGAAAGAGGGGAATATGATAACCAGCAGTTCGGATTATTGGAGGAGGAATGGAACTTGTTTCCCACTGGTTCCCAGTAAACTAATCCCAAGAGAGTCTTTAAATATTCCTGTCCAATCGCTGGATTGCCGGGGAGAGGCCGATTTAATATCGGCCTTTTTTTTATTCAGCGGAACCTGTATCCGCAGGTTTTTATATCATCCCGGGCCATGGGATAGCGATGGCATATCAACGGTTTTTTCTCCGGAGTGTGATGGAGGGAACATTTGCTGTCCGCGGTCAGTTTGTCGCAGGGGATGGACATTTCCATACCCACCCGGTCCAGATCATAATCCACGTGGACGAATCTGGCGCCCCGGAAGGAGTAATAGGTCTCCGCTTCCTCCAGCGACCCGTGCTGGGCCACTATTTCGCTGATAACGCAGGTGAGACGGAAAATCCGGCAACACTCGCCACACATCTGGCACTCCCCCTGGCGTTTGAGCCCCATGGCCTCTACAGGATTTCCAGCAGTCGGTCGAACCGGTCGATAATCAGATCCGGAGCGGCATGCAGAATCTCATCCGCGTCCCGGTAACCGTAGGTAACCCCAATGGTGGCCGCCCCCGCTCTTTTGCCGGCTTCTATGTCTACCGCCGAATCCCCCACAATCACCATCCTCTCCGTGGATGCGCCCAGTTTGCTGGCTATATCCAGCAGGGCGGCGGGATCCGGCTTTTTGACCGGCAAGGTGTCTCCACCGTAGACGAGGCCGCCGAAATACTTGGCCATATTCAATCCTTCAAGGATTTTGACGGTGTATCTTTCCATTTTGTTGGAGACCACAGCCATCTGGACCCTGTTCTGAAGCTTGATGATGGTGTCTATCACCCCGGGGAAAGTTTCCGTGGTGTCCAGCAGGCATTCCCAATATCGATCCCGAAACAAGGCCAGAGCGGCCTCTTCCCGCTCCGGGCTCCCCGCCGCAATAACGCTTTTCGTTATGAGCGGCTGGATCCCGTTGCCCACAAAAGACTCGATAACGGCAAGGGGGATCGGGTCCAGATCCAGCTGGGTCAGGGTCCAGTTCAGCGAACTGGCGATATCCCCCTTGGAGTCGATGAGAGTTCCGTCCAAATCGAAAACAGCAATGTCGAACTGACTATCGGACAAACCAAGCCTATATTCTTATAAAACCAGCTGCCACTGCAGCACCAGTTTGTTCTGCACATCGTACTCCAACCCATCGGCGCCCACGCGCCCCTCGGCGCCGGTCAGGTCCATCTGGGCTTCCAGGGCGATCCTTGTGTTGACCGCCGGGGAAAAGGTGAACCGAAGCTGGCCCACCGTGGTGGAGACAGCGTCCATCTCAACCATAACTCCATCCAGCGTGGTGGTGTATTTTTCCATGTTGATCACGCTGGCGGCGATCCCTCCCTCCATCCACTGGTTGAATATGTATGTCAAGCCCAGGCTGAAGGCGGAACGATTCTGGGGGCTGACCTCCAGCGAGTGGATCACCGTTTCCCCGTCCATGATATTCCTGGGCTGCACCAGGCTGTATGTGGTCCTGTCCGCCACAAGATCCACCACGAATTTGGGATCGGCGTATCGGACGCCGAGAATCAGCTGGTCGGTCTTTTCATCCAGCACGGAAGAGTCGGCCACGAAGGTCAGCTTCTCCCCGGAGGGAAGGTTGGCTTCCCGGTTCCGCCAGGCTGATTTGTTCCCCCAGTGG
>JAOUPQ010000300.1 GCA_029879765.1 Nitrospinota bacterium
TTGGCTCATCTGAAGATATTTATCGATGGCCCGGGTCTCATTGGGGAAGTAACCTTTCAGGGCTTCGCGCATTTCCTCCACACCGGAAGGGAGAACGTACTCTTCTTCCTCTTTTTCAAATATCCACTTGGTATGGGGCATGGGGATCGGCTTGATGGCATCCTCCAACTGGAGGATTTTCAAGGTTCGGTTGAATATTCCCCCGTCCTGCATCCCACCGAGGAAATGAAGTCCCGTATCAAAAGCGATATTCTTCCGGGTGAACCTGGCCAGGGAGCCGCCTATGTATGGGCTTTTTTCCAGAAGCAGGGTTTTGTGGCCACTCTTGGCCAACAGCAAGGCCAGGGTCATGCCGCTCATGCCGCTGCCAACTATGATGCTGTCATATTTCTTCATGATCAATACTGTGCGGTGGATACTTGAAACGGCAGGCCGTCAGATAGCCAGGCCGCCGTTGACGCCAATAACCTGGCCGTGGATATACATGCGCTCCTCGGTGCAGAGAAAGTTCACCACCGAGGCCACATCCTCCACGGCGCCGATCCTGTTCAAGGGAATGAGGGGCATGACCTTCTCCTCGGGAATTTCGCTGGTCATATCGGTCTTTATGAACCCCGGGGAGACCACATTCACGATGATGTTTCTTTTGCCCACCTCCCTGGCCAGGGACTTGGCCGCGGCGATCAACCCTCCCTTGGAGGCGGCGTAGTTCACCTGCCCCGCCTGGCCGATCTCCCCTGATGTGGAGGAGATCACCACAATCCGTCCCTTGCGCGCTTTGAGCATCCCGAACAGCACGTTTCTGGTCACATTATAAAAGCCGTTCAGGTTTGTGTCGATAACGCTGTTCCATTCCTCCGGGGTCATCCACAGCAGAAGGTTGTCCCTGGTGATTCCGGAATTATGGACCAGGATATATGGAGTGTTCTTCTCCACCTTTTCCTTCAGCGCCTGTTCTGTTTCCTCGAAACTGGAAATGTCGAACTGGAACAACTCGCATTCGACACCTGTGGATTTGATAACGGACTGCGTTTCCAGGGCAGCCTCCTGGTTGCTTTTGTATGTCAGCCAGATGTCAAAACCGGACTGGGCCAGCTTGATGGCGATAGCGCGCCCGATGCCACGGCTTCCGCCGGTAACGAGCGCAATTTGCCCTTTATTTTCGCTTGTCATCAAACCATTATCTTTTGTTTGTCCCGGCGAAACAACAGGAAAAAGGAGAAACCATGGCGACGATGCCGGGTAAAACTGGCGCGCCCACGGCAGGATAGGGGGGGCAAACCATGGGCAGGGATTCCCTGAGCAAAAAGCCGGTCTCCAGCCGAATCCTTTGTCGATCCTGCCGCATCAACCAAGAACCTGGGTCCATGCCGGGGCGGCGCCGTATTGCGGGGAGAATCCAGAGGCGGGATATGGTATATTTTATCCGTGGGAGTTATCGCCTGGAATCTTTGACATAGGACACCCCCATGGTGGAAAAACCGCTTGCGGATATAGACAGCAGGGAAGATACGCTGGTGGACCAGAGGCAGGAGCCTCTTTACTGGGTGATCATGCACAACGATCCGGTGACCACCATGGACTTTGTGGTGATGATCCTGATGCGGACTTTCGGCCACGCCATGGACAAGGCGCAGGAGCTTATGCTGGAGATCCACCACACAGGCTCCAGCCGGGTGGCGCTTTTGCCGCTGGCCATGGCCAAGTTCAAGGTGGGGCGGGTTCATATGGCTGCCAGGGCCCATGGATTTCCGCTGACCTGCAGCGTGGAGCCGGATTGACGCAGGTTCCGGATCGGGGCCTGGGGCGGATGCTTTTTAACAGAGTAACTAATATTAAGGAGCGAGATGATGTTAGAGTCGCTATGGCAGACACCGGGATGCCCTGAGGGGGAGCTTTGCAGAGAGGTTTTCGTTGGTCTCCCCCGGTTCATACACACAGGTTTCTACATCGCCGCCGGGGCGATGATGGCGGTGTTTTTACTGGCCAGCTACATGAAGATCAACGTGTGGCTCGCTGGCAGGGATGACGAGGACGCGCCGGAACTGGTGGGGGCCACTCCTCTTAAGATCATGTACATGTCTATAATGAAGCTTCTCTCGCCGGAGTGCCTCTTCGCCTATCGCGTGGGAAAACAAAGCGAGATTCGCCGCTGGGCGCTCAACTTCACCATGTGGTCGTTCTACCTTCTCGTGCTGGGCACGGCCACCGTGGCGGTGGACTACGACTTTCTGCATGGCGCCATCCTGCGTGGCAACATCTGGCTGGTTTTCTCCTTTGTTCTGGATATTGCGGGGCTGATGCTCCTGGTGTCGGTCACCTTCTTCCTGCTGCGGCGCTATGTATTCCCGCCGGAGCGGATCGTGGGGAACCTGGAGGACGCCATAATCATGATCCTGCTTCTGCTGGTGGTCATCTCCGCTTTTGCCGTGGAGGGGACCCGGCTGGCCATACAGGGTTTTCCAGGGCACTGGTCGCCGGTGGGGCATGTGGCCGGAGTGATTATCAACGCCGTCTTCTTCGGCAGCAAAACGTTGATGGCGCTTTTCTATATCGCCGCCTGGTCGGCCCATGTGCTGCTATCCTTCGGGTTCATCCTGTATATCCCGTTTTCCAAGCAGTTCCATATGTTCGCCACCCAGCTGACCACCGCCAATGTGAAGGTGCGCGAAAAGTATCGCAAGGGGTTGATGTATCAGGACTAGTCCGGACTGCCTTTTGACCGCATGACCATATCCCCGGCCGGGGTTTTCCTGGCCGGGGTTTTTTTTGCGCCCGCCCTGCCGATTCTTGTCTGACGAGTCATTCTGGAAAATATCCGCGGATCAATATGCATTCTGATATGAATCCAGCCTTCCACTGATGCATAATAAAGGTGATACACTCCCTCCGGTTTTGCTCTGGTGGGGAATGTTACACGCTTCTTAAGCCATTTCCTTTCCGCTGGAGGAACAATGTCCAGATTGAAGGCAATATACATTCCGCTGTTGTTTTTCCTGTCTTTGGCGCCTATGTTTTCTTCGCCAGGCTCGGCGTGGGCCGCCACCATCACGGTCACCGCCAACGCTCCTGACGCGCTGAACGGCGCCAATGGAAGCTGCGCCCTGCGCGAGGCGATCGGCAATATCAATAACGGCGCCACCACATACGCCGACTGCCCCCCCGTTGGCGCCTATGCGACCGCAGACAAGATCATCCTCCCGGCGGGAACCTATACCAACGCCATAGCGGGGATCGCGGAGGATCTAAACGCCTCCGGGGATCTGGATATACTGAAAACAGTCACCATCACCGGGGCGGGAGCGGCGGCCACCACCATCCATGGCGGCGCGATAGACCGGGTGATGCAGATTTTAAGACCGGCGGCGGTCACCATTTCTGGTGTCCT
>JAOUPQ010000301.1 GCA_029879765.1 Nitrospinota bacterium
ATGATAATCTCCATGGCCAGCACCCCCTGCTGGTTCACGGCCAGTTGCTGCTGCAGGTCCATGATCCTCTGGCGCAGGGGATAGATCAGCTCCTCGGCGATGAACTGGTACTTGGAATCGTTCTGCTGTAGTTCGCGCTCCAGCTTGTAGCCAAGCTTCTGGTCGATCAACATCCCCACCTGGATCTGTTTCTGCAGCAGAATGGTCAGGGCTCGAATCTGCTTCTGGTCCTCGGTCAGGGTCATGCTGTCCCGCTCCAGCATGTCGCGCCCTTTTTCCAGCGACTTGATGATATTGTCGATCACCGCCTGGGCGCTTTCGTATTGCAGGAAATATCGCTGCATCTTGTCCCCCACGCCGGGGATGAAGGAGAGCAGCTTGGCCACACCGCTGACGGAGAAATCCCAGCTGTTCGGGTCCAGCTTCCCCATCTCCACCGCCAGATCCACCAGCGCCTTGGCCACCGGGCCGCCATCGGCGCCTTTCAGGGAGAGCTCCTTGATGGGCCTGCGCAGCATGGCGCTTCTATGGGCCGAATCGGTCTGGGCCTTGGCGCCCAGCCTTTCCAGGGCCGCCTTTTTTTCGTTGCGCCCCTCCAGGTCCTCCTCGCTGGTGTTCATCACAGCTTCCACGAACTCACTGGCCAGCTTGTCCAGCGCCGGATCCACCTTCTTCTGGGGCGCCACGCCCATGGAGGGGAGGATCTCCTGTTTCACCTGCTCCACGTCCAGGCTCTGCAACTCTTCCTTACTTTTCATTTTAGAATCTGCCATGGTTCTTCTCTTTTCTCCTGTTGTCATATAAGTGCGCCCGGTTCGCCAAAGTCTCCAGCTCCTCCATGACGAACTCCATATCCATCGCCGCCGCGCCCTTGTGGGTCTTTATCCCGGCCAACGCCGAGGCCGCCTTGTCCAGGGTGGTCATGGCCGCCTCGTTGTCGGAAAGAAGATCCAAAGTCTCCTCCCTGGTTTTCTCCAGCAGGGCCAGCCGCTCGTTCAGCGCCTCCTCCTCATCCCTGGCCTTGGGCGATTTGTCCCTGGCCAGCTCCCGCAACCTTTTGGTGATATACCGCGGATCGATGGCGCTGACGCTTTTGAGCCTGGCCGCCACCTCTATCAGGTTATCGGCCGTGGCCAGGTATACCTGCTCCGACACCCCCAGGTATCGTCCATAGGTCAGCTCCTCTTTTTCCAGCTTGGAGTCGAGGATCTCCACGAAGTTGTCGAACTTCGCCTTCAGCCTGGGCAACTGGTTGAGCCCCTGGACCGACCCCACCTCCCGAAGATCGTCCTGCAAAGTGGCCAGCCGCTTCCTTGTTTCCTGGCGAATCTGCTCATGCAGCGCGTCCAGGTACTTGCGCGAAAAATAATCGTGCCTAAAATATCGGTTGAATATCCATCCCCCCACACCGATCGCCACCCCCGCCGAAGCCGCCGCCAGGGCGATGGGCGACTGAAAAAGCAAAAAACCCATGCCGCCGAGGATGGCCCCCGCGGCGGGATAGACACTGGCCGGATGGGTGATGGTATCCTTAAGCACAGCCTTATCCACCGATGTCCTGGAAAAATCAGACAACGCAACCGATCTCCTGGAAAATGTTCTCCAATAAATACTCCATATAAGTTTAGAACACTTCGGCCATCAGGTGTAGCTCCACCCGGGAAAGCCGCTCGAAATACGCCCGTTGCGCCTCTCCCGAAGCCCGCGGCAACGGCCTTTCCGGGCCCAGCCCGACGGCCTGGATCCGGTTCGGGTCTATCCTGTATGTGACGTTAAGATACTGGCTCACAGCCTCGGCCCGCTTTTGGGAGAGCTCCTTGTTCGCCGCAGCGTCCCCCCTTGGGTTGGTGTGGCCTTCCACCCGGATCCTGAACGAAGGATAGCTTTTCAGCGCTTCCACCGCCTTGTCCAGCTGCTCCTTCCCTTCCAGGCTCAGCCGCGCGGAGCCCCGGATGAAGAGAATGGGGCGCACCTTCAGAGTGCCCACGTCCCGCAGGGCGGCCCATTGGGCCTCGGATAATGGCGCGAAATCGTCGGAGGGAGCCTCGACAACGGCGCTTTTGGCCAGGTCTATGCTTCCCGCCATCCCCTGGTTGAACAGTTTTATCAGGGGGGTGGAGAGGGTGATCCTGCGAGGATCAGCGTCGGGCAGGGGGCTGGATTTGAAATCGCCGTAATCCACCAGAATATGGGTGGTGGCCTCGATGGTGTCGAACAGCCCATACGCCCCGGCGGACCCCGCCGAGGAGACACCGAACCATTGGGTGGCGTTGTCGTGCAGGTTTATCCACCGCAGCCCCTTGAGTATGGACTTTGCCTGGGCTTCGTCGATCCTGGCGTATTCGGACATCTGCTGGATGAGGGCAGCCTCGTTTTGCTTGTATAGCTTCAGCGACCTGAAATAGTTGGAAAGGAAAATCTCCACCACTTCCGGGTTGCTCTCGGAAAAACGGCGGTTGACCATCAAGATGTCCACTATCAGCTTGGAGGTCTGGTCTGTGCCCAGAATCTTTTTTATCCCCTTTTGCGCCACGGCTCGGGACACGTCCGGCTCCCACAACACCGCCGCGGACACGCTCCCATCCAGAAGCTTTCGCAAGGCGTCCGCCGAGCCATCTGCGTCCACCCGCCAGTCTCCCTGCCTGTCGAGCAGGGTGGGGATCCCGAAATGCACTCCCACCGCCTTTAGAAAATGGGAGCTGGGGGAATCGGGGGTGACGGCGATTTTGAGATCAGTTTTTGTTTTCAGGTCATCCAGGTTCCCCACTTCGTCATCCCTGGCCACGATGGCGTCCACCCCCTTGGACTCGTCCAGCACGGCGATGATCGTGCCGGGGAAGCCATGACGCGGCCCGGTGAAAATCAGCGAATCCACCGTTCCCACGGCGAAGTTCAGCTCGCCGGACTTCAGGGCGGCCATCCTCTGGTTATAGTTGGCCTTGTCGTCCACACACCGCAGCAGGTATCCGGAGGCCAGCATCCTCTTTTTCATGTCCGGAGAGCAGATGGGGAAGTATCCCACGAAGTTGTCCATGCCGATGGTGATGGATCCTTTTTCGTGGGCGGCGTCGCTGGTCTGCACCTGTTTTTGCTCCAGCAGCATTGGTGACAGGTAGTAAAACCCTATCATTGCGGCCATCCCCAGCAGAAGGAAAGCCAGCGCCCCTTTTACATGTTTGTTCATTTGCCTGCTCCCCACACTATTCTACAAGACACGGTCTGGAAATGCTTGATGGAAAAACTTCGGTCATTGCTGGACGAAAACACCGGGGTCGAACTGGTCCGCTTCCGCCAGCACCTCCTGCAGCCCCTTTTCCAGCCCCTGGGGGTCGTTGGCTGTGGAGTACCTGGTGTATCCAGGCACATTCAA
>JAOUPQ010000075.1 GCA_029879765.1 Nitrospinota bacterium
GCTTACACCGGAAAAAAGAAGATCTCCATTCTTCGTGACCTGGGCGGCTATCTTCCCGTCCCGCCGAATGACATCAGCCAAACCCCGCAATTGGGGTATGGAAAGATCGCCACCGGGAACCTTGATCAACACTTCGGCGCCGGTGTCGGAGGCGTCGGCCAGTGCAAAAGAAACTGCGTTGATATCAAAGGGAGCCAGATCCCCCAGGCCCGCCAGTTCCGCGCGATACAGCCGCTCGAATTCGCCAAACCCTATCCTTTCGATAAGGAACTTGATCCGGGCGCGGCTTCTGTTCTTCCTGGTTCCATGGCGGTTGAAGACCTTCAGCGCCGCCAGGACCACCCGGTGTATCTCATTGGCCGGGATACCGCGCTCCAGCAGCGCGCCGAGCCGGGGCGCCGAGCCCTGCCCTCCCCCTGCGTATACATCGAATGCCAGGTTTTCCTCGCCATGGTTTTTGGTCGGCACAAAAGCGATATCGTCGGTCAGGCCGGCATAGCACCCCCGGGCGCCGCAGAAGCTGATTTTGAACTTTCGAGGCAACCCCCGGGCGTGCTCGTGCCCGGTAAAATAGGAGTTCAGCGAGGCGGCCAACGGCGCCAGGCTGGCGGACCCGGCGCGGCCGGGATGGGTACACGCTGTGATGTTCCGGATGGTGTTCCCCCCTGCCCCGGCGGAGGATATCCCCGCCTCCGCCAGAATCCGCATCAGGGCGGAAGCCTGCTCGATTCTGACGAAGTGCAATTGAATATCCTGCCTGGTGGTCAGGTGGACCGTGCCGGTGGGCAGGTCGCCAGCCAGGTCGGCGTACTTTTCCATGGCTGTGGCCGACAAGGCGCCACCCGGCAGCCGGGTCCTGAGCATGTAAAAGTCCTTCTGCCTTTGGGCATAGACTCCCATCTCCACCCTGGCCGCCTTGAAATTCTCCGCGGGCATGCTCCCCGACAGATGCTCCGCCACCGCCCGCTCAAACGAGTCGATGGCCAGGGCCGCATGATCCGATTCCTTTAACGCTGTGTTACCCATGATTCCTGCTCCTTATATGCCGGGCGCGGCGGATTACCTGTCCGCCACGTCCGATTTGCTGATCTCGCCGGCCATAACCTCTTCGGGATGGATGGCGGCGGGATCGATTTTGTTAAGATCCACATCCGTGTACGCTTTCAAAGGCTGAGTGTGTATTCCGCACTCGCCGCCGCACTTGGAAGTGTTGAGCCATCTTCCGGCGCGTTCGTTGTCGTCGGTGGTGATCACCGTGCAGGGGGCGCAACCGAGGGAGCGGTATCCCAGGCCGTACAGGGGATTGATCTTCACCTGGTACAGGGCCAGGTATTGCCATATCTCTCTTTCCTTGAACAACAGGATGGGATTGAGCTTTATCAACCCGTGGTCGCGCTGCTCGATCTCCTTAAAGTCGGTGCGGGTGCGCCCCTCGGTGCAGCGCAGGCCGGTGATCCAGCACTCCACATCCATCTCCTTCACCGCCTGGCGCACAGGCTCCACCTTCAGAATCTGGCAGCACTGGTCCGGATCGGTCTTGTATAGCTCCCCCACTTCCTTGTCGGACTTGAAGACTTTCAGGTTTTTGTCTTCGGCCACCAGATCATGCATGAACTTGATGGTCTCCGGCGGTTTGTAGGCTGTGGTGACAATGAATCCGCGCACGTCGGGATTCACCTTCTTGGCCAGATCCCACACTACCAGAGAGTCCTTGCCGATGCTGTTGGCCACCACCGACTTTTCCCCGAACTTTTCGAATGACCAGGCCAGCAGTTCCTTGGCGCGCTCCACCTTTTCATAGAAGTTGAGGGAGTCCACCAATTCCTTCAGGTCTTCCCCGTTGGTTTTCTCTATACTAATGCTCATGGATATATGCTCCTTGTTGTTATTGCACAATTCCTATCGAATCGATGTAAATTATCGTAATTAAGGGATATCTAGTCAAGATATTTTTTTAACCCTAAAAAATCAATGTGTTAGCCTATAGACATTTGATCCGAAACGCTGTTATAATTTGTTAAGATAAAAAACAGGCAAAAAAATGAAGTTTTCAGCAAGATTTGAATACGCCCTCCTGGCCCTCCTATACCTGAAATGCGAGCCGGACGAGTCCCCCATCTCCGGCAGGGTTCTCTCCGAGAAGTTGAGCCTCCCATACCGGTTCCTGGAACAGATCCTCACAGACCTGAAAAAAGCAGGGCTTGTGCGCAGTGTGCGCGGATATCATGGCGGATATCGGCTGGCCCTGGAGCCGGAGGAGATCTCCCTGTACGATGTGTTCCGGGTGACCGAAGGGAAGCTGGAGCCGTATAACTGTGGCCAGGGGGAAAATGGCGACCGGTGCGGCCAGTCCTATAACATGTGCGTCATCAGCAGCTTTTATGACGACATAAAAGACACCATGACCAATCTTCTGAAGAGCTACACTCTGGACAAGCTGTGCCAGGCCTCCAGAAATATGGTCAAGAGCCCCCCCCCTCGCGTGGCCAACATCTAAGTTCAGGCTTTCTGGCGATATAGCGCCTCGCGTATGTGGGGCTGGGCCCACGGCGTTTCCGGTTTGGTTTTCATGTCCGTTCTGATCCAGTAAAACGGAAAGATTGCTCAATTCGATGGAGTGTTAATCATGACCAAGATATCAAAAAGCCGATGGCGCCCTTTTTTGGCGATGTTCACCGCCTGGATAATGATCCTTCAATGCTCCCTCTTTTCCGGCCACAGCTTCACCGCTGTCGCATGGGCCAACGCCCGCTTCCAGGGCCAGGTGGTGGAGGTTATCAACGGCGCCACCATAAAGGTTCAGACCGAAGATGGCCTGCGCTTTGTCAAGCTGGCGGGGCTGGAGGTGCAAAGCCTGGAGACCCCCCTGGGAATACAGGCCAGGGACAAGCTGGCCCAGGCCCTGATGGGGAAGACCGTGACTGTGGAGCAGCTCGCCGCCTCCAACGAGCCTTATCATTACCAGGATAACCTGGGCGACAGCAGAACCATCGCCCGGGGCCAGACCACAGTGGGCCACGACTATTCCAACCCGCTGGACGGTCGGGTGATGATCGACGGAGAGGATATCGCCCTGCTGCTGCTGGCGGCGGGACTGGCCTGGCTGCTGTATAACTTCCTGGATGACAACCTGTACCAGAGACAGGAGAGCGCCAGGCTGGAGAAGGTCGGCGTCTGGGCCAACCCCCAATGGCGGAAGAAATGGAGCAAGGACCACGAAGTCCCTTTCAGCAACCAGGGCTTTACCACCCACAGCGGCAATGGCAGCACATACCAGAAGAAGGAAGCTGTCCAGCCCCGTGACTCCGGCTGGAAAAAACCGGAAGGCAATGACCAGAAGGCTTACAAGAACCAGGAGATAAAGTCTCATTCCCAGGGCAAATCGGACAAATCTAAAGATTTCAAGTCCAGTGGCGGTGGCTTCACCAAAAACGATAAGGGCCAGAAAGGAGACAACGGCCTACACCTGGGATGGGAGAAGCGGAACTAATAATCAATAGGATAAATTCGAAGGAAAATGATGCTTGCGCCGACCCGGCCGGTTTGATCCACCGGGAACGGCGCAAGACTGTTCTTAACCGATCAGCAGCCTAATTTGCCCTCAAGACCGGAGCGCAATTCTTCAAACTCCGGGGAAGAAAGGCGCTCACCCCAGGTTTCTGAAAATACTATATCTTCCATTGGACGGTAAGGCAGCCATCCGATGGCCCGAAGCAGCGGATCCTCGGGAAACTCCTTGACCCATCCCACGCAAAGATAGGCCACAGGGATTACATGATCCGGGATTTTGAATATTTCCCGCAGAATTTCATTACGCAGTATGCTCACCCATCCCACGCCCAACCCTTCGGCCCTGGCCGCAAGCCACAGGTTTTGCACCGCGCACACCACGCTGTACACGTCCATCTCCCTGATAGTGTTCCTTCCCACCACTGCAGGGCCGTTTTTCTCCGTGTCGCAGGTGACAAGCAGGTTCAATGGAGCCTCCCTTATCCCTTCAAGCTTGAAAGACAGGTATTCCTCCCGCTTTGATTCCTCAAATCCGTCGGCGGCGGCGCGACGCTCCTGGTCCACATGGAGCCACAGACGCTGGCGTGTCTCCTGGTTGCGGATAATTGTGAAGTCCCAAGGCTGCATATAGCCCACGGATGGGGCGTGGCTGGCGGCGGCCAAAACGCGACCCAATGTCTGTGGAGAGACAGGATCGGGCAGAAAGGATCTCATATCCCTCCTGTGGAGAATGGCCTGGTACACCCCTTCGCGCAGGTCGGGCGAAAATGCGTGTAAGTTTCTGGATTGCTGAGCGTTCTTGAAAATGGTCATGATCAATACTCCCTTTGATGCCTTTCGGCGAAAAATCAGGGACCTCTCATACAAAGTCCGGGAGTAACCATTTCCTCGAACAGGATCGCGTCCTTGGTCCTGGAAGACAACGACCCCTCATAGTTCGCGGCAAGTCTTCTGGCTTCCGGATCGTCCTACTCCCCATGCCTTCCCATCCATTTTATAAAAAGGACAGTGGCTCGTATCTGGGTTTTGTCCCCGGTCACAGCGGCGGGTCCGCGACGGATTTAAACCGTCTTCCTTCTTAAGCCCCGTTTGGGGCGCCTGCGAACAGGTTGATTATACCATGCATGGCAAGTATGCCGAGCCTGTACGTTATTCTTTTCTCCGGATTGCTTTCATGACACAATCTTCACAAAACCGTTGGCGAGCCGTGACCCTTCTTCCGCGGCGTTTGGCTATGCTGATCCTCAAGTTTAAATACACCAGGAGGTTGACATGATAGGCAGCAAAAATTTTAAGAGAAATGCGGTTTTGACCGTTTTTTCATCATTCTTGATCATAGTTGGCGGTTTGGCCCTGACGCATGGCTGCGCAAAGAATGGGACAGCGCCCCATGACTACGAGCAACCCATGCCGGAACCAAAAGGGGGTCGCACGGACGCAGACTTGCTATCCAAGCCTCTGGCAGTAGAGGAACCTAAAAAAGAAAGAGCCAAAAAAAGAGAGAAGATTCTGGCGGAAAGCGTGGCAGTAGCCGAAAGGGAAGAAGAGACTTCACCCGTGGGAAAAGACGACAAAACAAAAAGCCAGGCGCCAAAGATAGTGACCGGCAACACGGTTGGCTCCATGGTTGTTGACGACCAGCATGCCTACGCCCCCCAATCCGATGAGAAGGTTTCCGCCGACAAGGTAAAACCCAAATCGAAGATTCTTCCAGGTTTGTCCACGGAATTCCTCCATAAGGGACATACGAGCTCAGGCATGGATTTAGGTCAAATGAATCCGTCGGACCTGGCCTCACTAGGCAAAGAGAGGGGCGTCTCTCCGGTTCCTGCCCCCGCCGCCTCTCCCCCCGCAGGCCCCGCCGAGCAGGTGTCGCCATTCGCCAGGCTCAAGGTTGTCAACGACAAGCCGTTCCACGACATGTACTTCAAGCATTATGGCGTGAACCCCACCATTGACACGGAAGAGGAGCCTTTCTCCACCTTCTCCGTGGATGTGGACACTGCGTCATACACCGTGGCCCGGTCATACCTGGACCGGGGCCATCTGCCCGAGGAGGACGCCATCCGCGTCGAGGAGTTTATCAACGCCTTCGACTATGGCTACTCACCCCCCTCCGAAGAGGCGTTCGGCCTCCACGCGGAGGCGTTCCCCTCCCCCAACCGTCATGGATACCATGTGCTGCACATAGGGCTCAAAGGCAAGGTGGTGGACCCGAAGGACCGCAAACCGGCCAACCTGGTGTTCGTGGTGGACACCTCCGGCTCCATGGAGACGGAAAACCGGCTGGGGTTGGTGAAAAAAGGGCTGGGTTATCTGGTGGACCAGTTGCGCGATGATGACACGGTGGGGATCGTGGCCTACGGCTCCCACGCATACGAGGTGCTAAAGCCCACCTCCGGCCGCCAGAAAAGCGTCATATTCCAGGCCCTCAACCAGCTGTACTCCACCGGCTCCACCAACGCCCAGGCGGGCATTCATATGGGCTACTCCATGGCCGTGGCCGCCATGAAAAAAGGGGGAATCAACCGCGTCATCCTCTGCTCCGACGGTGTGGCCAACAACGGAGTCGCCACGGGCGCGGACGCCATTTTCCAGACCGTCAAGGACAAGTCCGCCATGGGGATCACCATCTCCACCATCGGCTTTGGCATGGGCAACTATAACGACACCCTGATGGAAAGACTGGCGGACCAGGGAGACGGCAACTATTACTACGTGGACCGGGAGGAGGAAGCCCGCCAGGTGTTCGTGGAAAACCTGACAGGGATGCTGCAGGTGATCGCCAAAGATGTGAAGATCCAGGTGGAATTCGACAAGGAAAAGGTCTCCCGCTATCGCCTTCTGGGCTACGAGAACAGGGCGCTGGAAAAAGAGGACTTCGACAACGACAGGATAGACGCCGGAGAGATCGGCGCGGGACACTCCGTGACGGCGATATATGAGGTGAAGTTCAAACAGATGGTCGGGGACTTCGGGACATTGAGAATCCGCTACAAGAAACCGGAGGGTGGCGCCTCCACCCTGATAGAGCAAAACCTCTCTTCCAGGATCGTAAAGTCTACCATCGAATCGGCGCCCCCATACGCCAGGCTCTCCATGGTGGCCGCAGGCTTCGCGGAAAAGCTTCGCGGCTCCTACTGGGCCCGCAACATGGATTACAACCAGTTGCTGACCATGAGCCTCAAGATCGGCGGCCCCCTGGCGGAGCGCAAGGATGTGGTGGAGTTGCGGGACATGATCCAGCGGGCCAAGGGGCTGGACCAGCGCTCCGACAAGTTCGAGAAGGAGGCGCCATTGGCCCGGATGAATTTCGACGACATTCCGGTGACCAGGTGATCCGCTGATGACCAGACGCCATTTTCCTGCGCTGGCGGTCCTCGGGCTGGGGCTTGCTGCCCTGGCCTGGGGGCTTGCCAGCCTGCAGATGGTTTTCTCCGTGGAGCGGGCCGAAGCTGTGGCGGCGCAGGACGCCCGGCGCACGGCCCTGGCTTTCTACGCCGGAAAAACCGTGGACATGAAGCTGGCCGAGTTGCTGGAACGAAGCCTGAAAAGGATCGATGGCGCCGCCGCCGACCCCTTGACTCCGGACAATGGGCTGATGCTGGTGAAAGGGGGAAGGCAAATCCTCCCCCGGCCGATCCAGTTTATGGAAGGTGATAGCGCCACCGCCACCGAGCTGTATGAAAACCTGGTCCGGGGCCAATACGCCGTGGACGACGATCCCGATTCCCCCTGGGCGCAAAGGGTCCAGTTGCTCGGGCGGTTCATCGCCGCCCTGAACGCCAAAGATGTGTCGCGGATAGAGGACTTCTTCCGCGACATCCTGCTGCAGCGGGCGGTGTTCCGGCTCAGCGCCGCCAGGGAGATCCCCTTCATGCTGGCGCTGCTGGAAAAGTTTGTGGAGAAAAGCGATCCGGACCCCGGCCTGATGCGCGCCCTGCTGCGAGACTCCGTCCCCGCCGGGCCGGGCCGGGAAAAGATCGAGGGATTGCAAAGGGCGCTGCTGAACGCCCGGCCCAAATTCACCCGGCCTGATTTCGATTTCCTGGCCGCCAGGATCGTCGCCTTGTCGGAGCGAAGCGGCGTGGAACATTCCAGCTTCTCCTCCATGGCGCGCCTGGAGCCTTCGGAGGTGATGCAAGGCCCCATCCCTTCCGGCGCCCCCCCGGCGCTGGTGGGGCTGCGGTGGTATGTGAAACAGGTGGACGGGGAACCCCATGGGATACTGGTGGATCTGGACTCCATGCTGGCCGAAGTGACAACGAACATGGTGGACCTGGGCCTGCTGCAGGTGGAGGACATGGTGGAGCTGGCCGGAGCGGTGGAGCATGTCCATCCCTCCGATTCCCTGCCGGTCACGGTGCGGATGGCGGGCAGGGAGAAGGCCCTCAGGGAGATCAAGGAGCGGTATCGGATGAAAACGGCGCTGGTGGTTTTCTCCGGACTGACGTTGACGGCGGCGCTGGCTCTGCTGGCCCTGGCATGGCGCCGCAAGGAGCGCTTCCTGGCCATGAAATCCGATTTCGTGGCGGCGGTTTCCCACGAGCTCAAGACCCCGCTGGCCTCGGCGAGGCTGATGGCGGAGACCCTGGAGCGGAAGCTGGCCAACTCCCCGGAAGCCAGGGACTACCCGGAGCGGATGGTGAAGCAGATAGACGGGCTGTCCTTCATGGTGGAGAACATCCTCTCCTTCAACCGGCTGGACAAAGGAGGCTGGATGGCGCAAAAGAGCCATGTGAGCCTTGAGGATATCCTGGTGTATATCAGAACCGAGATTCAAAACCGGTCCGCCACGCCGGTGGAGATGGCCCTGGAGGGGCTGGAGGGCGCCACCGTGGAAGCGGACCCGGAGATGATGACGCTGCTTTTCATGAACCTGGCCAGCAACGCGGTGAAGCACAACGACAAGGAGAGGGTGCGGATCGTGGCGCGACGGGGCGAGGGAAGCGGGCTCCACATTCTCTTTCGCGACAACGGGCCGGGCCTGCCAAACAGCGAGTGGGAGATGGTTTTCACCGAGTTCTATCGGCGCAAAAAACAGGATGGCGCCTCCAGCCCCGGCAACGGGCTGGGGCTGGCCATATGCCGACGGATCATGACGGAGCATGGGGGGTCGATCCGGATAGTTTCCTCCGGGGCGGAGGGAACGGTCTTTGAGCTTTCCTTCTCCGCATGAGAAAATCATGAATATGGAAAAAGCGGCGATACTTATTGTGGAGGACGACGAGGATCTGCGCCTGACCCTGGCGGACAACCTGCGGGACGAAGGCTATGATGTGGCCTGCGCCGCCAATGGCTCCCAGGCCCATGAGGCCATGGCCGCAAACAAATTCGCCCTGGTGATCCTGGACATCATGCTGCCCGACACCGATGGATATTCCATCTGCCGGGCGATGCGGGAAAGCGGGAACAGGGCCATGATCCTGATGCTCACCGCCCGATCCCTGGAGGAGGATCTGGTGCGCGGATTCGAGGCCGGGGCCGACGATTATCTGTGCAAGCCATATCGCCTGCGGGAGCTATTGGCGCGGACCCGCGCCCTGTTGCGCAGAAACGATCCCGCGCCACGGGCCACCGCCCATCTTTTCGCCGGTTACAGGATAGACGAGGTTTCCCGGTCACTCACCGGCCCGGAGGATCAATATGTGGACCTGACGAAAACCGAGTTCGACCTTCTGCTTTGCCTGTACCGGTTCCGGGGCCAGGCGCTGACCAGGGACCGTATCCTGGACGAGGTTTGGGGCGCCGATGTGGTGGTGGATGGGCGCACGGTGGATAACTTCGTCTCCAGCCTGAAACGGAAGATGGGTTGGAGCCCCGGATCCGGGTTTTCCATCACATCCATCCGCGGCGTGGGCTACCGGTTCGAGATTCTGGAGGAGTGACCGCATGGCCGAAGGCCTTTTTCCTCTTTCCTGGGGCCCCCATAGCCAAGAAAAGCGCTGATTTTAAACGCGAATTGCGTTAGGATGGAGTATGGGGGAGGGTTTCATAAGGAAAGAAGAATATGGATTATTACACCTCCAGGCCGGAAGTGGATCGAATAGTAAACGCTGATCATCACGATCCGTACTCCGTGCTGGGTATCCATCCTGTGAAGAGGGGAGTGGTTGTGCGGGCTTTTTCGCCCGAATCGGCGGAGATCGCCGTTGTGGACATCCACAACAGAGACCTGCGCTATCCCATGGAGAAGACCGATGAGGCTGGTTTCTTCGAGGTTTTCATCCCGAAAAGGGATATCTTCGCCTACGACCTGCATAAGGTGAACTTCCAGGGCCAGTCCGATGTCCGCCGGGATCCATACAGCTTTCTGCCCACCCTCGGGGAGATGGATCTGTATCTGTTCAATGAAGGATCCCATTACGAAATCCACAAAAAGCTCGGCGCCCACCAGGCTGTGATCGACAACGTTGCCGGGGTCCGGTTCGCCGTGTGGGCCCCCAACGCCAGGAGAGTGAGCGTGGTGGGGGATTTTTGTCGATGGGATGGAAGGACATACCCCATGCGGGTGCTGGGCGCCTCTGGCGTGTGGGAGATTTTCATCCCCGGCTTGGCCCCTGGCGCGCTGTATAAATATGAGCTGAGGGCGCGAAATGGCGATGTGTTCGACAAAGCCGATCCCTTCGCCTACGCTTCGGAGCTGCGCCCGCGCACATCGAGCATGGTGTGGGATATCGCTGCGTACCAATGGAACGACGACGAGTGGATCGCCCGCCGCAAGGCGCGGGACCTGCTGGCCACCCCCATGAACGTGTATGAGCTGCACCTGGGCTCCTGGGCCAGAGACGCCGACGGGAATTGGCTGACCTATCGCCAGCTTGCCCCGTTGCTGGCCGAATACGCGCGCCAGCAGAACTATACCCATATTGAGCTTATGCCGGTGATGGAGTATCCCCTGGACGAGTCGTGGGGCTATCAGGTCACCGGATTCTTCTCTCCCACTTCGCGATTTGGAAACCCGGACGACCTGAAATATTTCATCGACTTCCTGCACAACCAGGGAATCGGGGTGTTGGTGGACTGGGTGCCGGCCCACTTTCCCAAGGACGCTTTCGGGCTGCGGATGTTCGACGGGACGGCCCTTTATGAGCATGAGGACTGGCGCATGGCCGAGCATAAGGACTGGGGGACGCTGGTGTTCAACTACGGCAGGAGGGAAGTGAGCAACTTTCTGCTCTCCTCGCTTCTGTATTGGCTGGAATATTACCACATGGATGGGGTGCGGGTGGACGCGGTGGCCTCCATGCTGTATCTGGACTACTCGCGCAAGGCGGGGGAATGGGCGCCGAACAAGTTCGGGGGCAACGAGAACCTGGACGCCATGGAGTTTCTCAAAAAGATGAACGCCCTGGTGCATGAGCGATTCCCTGGGGTGGTGACCATCGCCGAGGAATCCACCGCATGGCCCGGGGTCTCCAAACCTGTATACATGGGGGGCCTGGGGTTCACTATGAAGTGGAACATGGGATGGATGCACGACATCCTGGAGTATTTCACCCGGGACCCGATCTATCGCAAGTATCACCACAGCAACCTCACCTTCGCCATGCTGTACGCCTTTCACGAAAACTTCGTCCTGTCGTTGAGCCATGACGAAGTTGTGCACGGCAAGAAATCGCTTATCGACAAGATGCCCGGGGATTTGTGGCAGAAATTCGCCAACATGAGGCTTTTGTTCGCGTATATGTTCGCCCACCCTGGCAAGAAAATGGTTTTCATGGGGGCGGAGATCGGCCAGTGGCGGGAATGGGACCACGGATCCTCCCTGGACTGGGGCCTGCTGGCCAAGGCGCCCCACGCCAGGTTGCAGCGTTACGTGGCGGACCTGGGGGCGATGTACCTGGCCGAACCGAGCCTTTGGGAAGATGATTTTTCCAACTCCGGTTTTGAATGGATTGACTTCCATGACACCCAGTCATCCATCATCTCCTTCATGAGAAAGGGCCGCGATCCCGCCGACTACACCATCTACATATTCAATTTCACCCCTGAACCCAGGTATGGATACAGGATCGGCGCCCCGGAGAGCTGCTACTATAAGGAGATCTTGAATTCGGACGCGGAGGCTTATTACGGATCCAACATGGGCAACCATGGCGGGGTGAGCGCCGAAGCGGCGCCTTATGGAAACTGGCCATGCACCATGACCATCACTTTGCCCCCGTTGGCGGCCCTGGCTTTCAAGCCTGTCCGAGGTTAACCCAGAACCATGCGGTGTTCGTAGTAATATAATTATGCGGAATAAATCTCAGTATTCGTTAGGCCCATGCGCCTCTTCCTGCGGCGCCATCTTTCTGGCATGGCGACATCTGATCATAATGGTGGCGCTGGCGTTTTCCTCCTGCCCCGCCATGGCGGATATGGCGGACAATGGCGGCTCCTTCCTGGCTGC
>JAOUPQ010000302.1 GCA_029879765.1 Nitrospinota bacterium
GGTCGGTGCAGGGATGGCTGGGGTGGATATATTCCTTGCTCTATGGCCTGGCGCCCCCATGATATATTGCGGACTATCCGGATTGCTCAACGCCATGCTGGTGATGATTGTGTTTCATATATGGCAAAAAAACGGTTATTATCCTGTTTTTGCCATAGCTGCGGTGGATATGTTAAAAATTTCAGCGGAAATCAACAACGGTGGAGCGCTCATCAGCTCCGCCTCCTGGCCTAGCGCCCCCACGGCCCATGGGTTCGGGTTCGCCACCGCTGCGGCATTATGCCTGGCGCTTTATGCGCTCAGAGGCCCAATGATCATCCCCCGGCGGCCATGGGAGTCGGCCACCCGGTGAAATCCCATCCCCATCTTCTTCACACCCGGCGATTCCTGCCTCTATTTCTGACTCAGTTTCTGGGGGCTTTCAACGACAACCTGTTCAAGAACGCCCTGGTGATCATGATCATGTACGCCGGTCTGGAGGTGTGGGGGGTGTCCTCCGGGGTGCTGGTGGCGGCGGCGGGGGGGATATTCATCCTTCCTTTCTTCCTCTTTTCCGCCACGGCGGGCCAGCTGGCGGATAAATACGAGAAATCCGCCATCATCCGCCTGGTGAAAGTTTGGGAGATAGCGCTGATGCTACTGGCCGCGGCGGGTTTTTACCTCCAGAACACCCCCTTGCTTCTCCTTGTCCTTTTCCTCATGGGCGCCCAGTCCACCTTTTTCGGCCCGGTCAAATACAGCATTCTGCCGGACCATCTGCGGCGGGAGGAGTTGATCGCCGGGAACGCTCTGGTGGAGGCGGCCACTTTCGTGGCGATCCTGCTGGGGACAATCGGGGGAGGATTGCTCATCGCCACCCAGGGGGGCCGGGAGGCTGTGGCGGCGGGGCTGGTGATGGTGGCGGCGCTCGGTTTTCTCTCCAGCCTTTTCATTCCTAAAGCCCCGGCGCCTTTGCCCGCTCTGGTCGTGGGATGGAATATCCTCGGGGAGTCCTGGAAAATTATGGGATTCGCCCGCGACTCCCGTCCGGTGTTCCTCTCCATTCTTGGCATCTCCTGGTTCTGGCTCATAGGGGCGGTGTTCCTGTCCACCCTGCCGGTGTATGTGAAGCAGACCGTGGGGGGGAACGAAGGGGTGGTGACATGGTTCATGACCATGTTCTCCCTGGGGGTGGGGCTGGGTTCGCTTTTGTGCAACAGGCTTCTGGACGGGGAGATCGACACGCGATACGTCCCCCTGGGCGCCTTTGGGATGACCCTGTTCGGTCTGGATCTCTGGCTGGCCAGTCAGGGCCTGACCAGTCAGGTTCTGACGAATCCCATGCAAAGCGGGGCCACAACCGTCTTCCAGTTTCTGTCCTCATTTTCCGGTTGGCGGATTTCCACAGACCTCTTCATGATCGCCGCCTGTGGTGGCCTGTATATAGTGCCGCTGTACGCGGTGATGCAGACCCGCTGCAAAGAGGAGCAGCGGGCCCGGGTCATCGCCGCCAACAATGTGATGAACGCTTTGTTCATGGTGGCCTCCGCCGGGGGGGCGGCGGCCATGCTGGGGATGGGGGCAGGCCCGGCGACGGTGTTTCTTTGCGTCTCCCTGCTGAACGGCGGGGCGTATTTCGTCATTCGCTCCCTGGCGGTGGAGAGCGGGGACAGGCCGGTGTTGCGCCTGATCCTCGGCGTCATCCTCCGGTCGATGTATACCATCCGCCTGCGAGGGGGGGAGCATCTGGCCGCCGCCGAAGGGAACACCATGATCGTGGCCAACCATCAATCCTTTCTGGATGGATTGATGATCGCCGTCTTTTTCCCTGGCAAATATTCATTCGTTGTAAACCGGTTCATGTCTGGCCGATGGTGGGCCAGGCTTTTCCTGTCGCTGGTGGACACCCACACCATGGACTCGGAAAACCCCATGGCGATAAAGAAACTGGTGAAGATTCTGCGCGCCGGGGGCAGGCTGATCATTTTCCCGGAGGGGAGGATCACCATCACGGGAGCGCTGATGAAGATCCATCCCGGCCCCGCTCTTATAGCCCGCAAGGCAGGCGCCTCCATCCTCCCGGTGCGGATTGAAGGGGCGAACCTGACCCATTTTTCCCGGATGACCGGCAAGATCGCTCCCCGCCTCTTTACCACCATAACCATGACCGCCATGCCACCGCGCCATCTGGAAATATCACCCAGCGTGGAGGAGCGCCAGAGCGGCCACCGGAACCGGGGAGGCGCCAGGAACGCCATGGAAGAGATCATGACCGAAATGATGTTCCAGGGGGCGGATATTAAGCGGACAATCCCCATGGCGGCCTTGGACTCCTGTTCCATGTTTGGGGGAGAATGGCCAATTGCAGAACAGTCCAAAGCCCTGCCCACCCGTTTTGGCAAGTTGCTGGAGCAGGCGGCAAGGATCGGCGCAGCGCTGGAAAGAGAAGTCGCGGAGCGGAATATGCTGGGGGTGATGCTCCCCAACTCCGTGGACGCGGTGATGACTGTTCTGGGTGTCCAGTCGGCGGGAGGAACGGTGGCCATGATGGACACCGGGTGGAACCCGGAAACCATCCGCCGCGCCCTTCGGGCCGGTGGAATAAAAACCGTGGTCACCACAAGGGGCCACAACGGCGCCGCGCTGGAGCAAGGGGGCGCCAGGGTTATACACATAGAGGATATCAAGGCCAGCTTCGGGGTGGGGGCGGTGTTCAGCCCTGGTGTAGGCGCGGATCCGGATTCAGCGGCGGCGGCTTTTTATATCGAAGAAGAAGGAGACGGCGGATGGATGGTCCACAGCCATGGCGGTTTGCTGGCCAACGCATACCAGCTTTCGGCGGTGATGGATATGGGCCCGGCGGATACTATCCTCGCCGCCCCATCCCTGGCCACCCATCCTGGGATGCTGCTGGGGATGATGATTCCGCTGGTGACCGGGATGAAGGCGTATACGAGCCACTCCTTTGGCCGGGAAGCGGCGGCGGCCTGTTATGATTCCAACGCCACCGTAATCTTTGGCGATGAAGAATTCGTTTTCTCCATGGGGCAGGCCGCCCACAGATATGATCTGGCCAATGTCCGGCGTGTCCTGATTGTCGGCGAGCCTCATACCGGAACTTCGGAAGAAGAGTGGAGCGAACGGCTTGGAATGCGTCCTTTGCGTGTATTTGGCGCCGTCGGCCCAGGGATCATATCGGCCAACTCTCCCATGCGCGGAAAGCGGAATACGGCTGGTTATCCCTTGCCCGGAGTTCGGTTTCGCCATAGTTCTGGAGAAGAGGGGGATGGTGGGAGAAAGCTGGAAGTCCACAGCCCGGGGGGGGCCACAGGATATATCGCCTCCGGTGTCCTGACAAAGTTTCCCC
>JAOUPQ010000303.1 GCA_029879765.1 Nitrospinota bacterium
GTAGCCGTCGGACAGGCCGAAGTCCGTGGTGAGGGTCACAACCGCCATCAGGCTTCCTCGGCGACGCGGCAATACAGCGCCCCGTCCTCCTCGCGCAGCCCCACAACCCGGACCATGGTGTTGAGCATGCTGTCCGGCCCGTCGAACACCGCCGGGATATAGTTGGCGGTGAATCCCCGCAGCTTGCCGTTGGCGGCTCTGCGGTTTTGCGCCAGGGCCACCATCTCCTTTCCCACATGGGTCTTTATGAACTTTTGGCGTTTTTTGGCGGATAGCTCCATCAGCCTGGCGGTGCGCTCTTTGGCGTCCACCTTGGCCACGGCGCCGGGGAGGGAATACGCTTCCGTCCCGGCCCTGCGGGAGTAGGAGAAAACGTGCAGCATCATCAGGGGAAGCCGCTCTATCAACGAGCGGGTCCGCTCGAAATCCTCCTGGGTCTCGCCGGGAAACCCGGTCATCACATCAGCTCCCAATCCGATGCCGGGGACGCGCTCGGCAAGCCGGTTGAGCAGGTCCTCGTACATGGCGCTGGTGTATGGCCTGCGCATCAGTTTCAATATCCTGTCCGATCCATTCTGCAAGGGGATGTGCAGGTGGGGGCAGAACCTGGGCTCGGAGGCCATCAGGTCTATAAGTCCTTGGCTCACATTATTCGGGTTGATGCTGGAAAACCGCAGGCGGGGGATATCCGTTTCCAGCAGGATCGCCTCCGCCAGGGTCGCCAGATCCATGGCGCCATCCTGATATTGGCCGATATTGATTCCGGAGAGCACCACCTCCCTTATGCCGGAATCCGCCAGCCTTTTCACCTGTTCCACCAGTTCGGCCGCCGGGGCGGATCGGCTTTTGCCCCGGGCCAGGCGGACCACGCAAAAAGAGCACAGGTCGTCACACCCGGACTGGACGTTGAGATATGCGTTGGTTCTGCCGCTCATGCCGGTGACGGGGCGGACGGCGAGGGTGGAGGGCATGGGGCCATGATCCGCCAGCACCAGGGCGCCTTGGCCGGGATTATCCTCCAGTCGTTTGAGGGCGGCGGCCATAGAGAATTTTTCCGTATTTCCCAGCACCAGGTCCACCCCCTCCACCGAGGCCACATCGGCGGGGCTGGTTTCCGAATAGCATCCGGTGACCACAACCCGGGCGCCAGGGTGGCCGGATCGGGCGGCGCGGATGGCGGCGCGGGCGCTGGCGGCGCTTTTGCTGGTGACAGCGCATGTGTTGATCACCACCACGTCGGCGGGCCCTTCGCCCTCGGCGGCCTGGGCGTAACCGGCCTGCCCCAGTTCATGGGCCAGTTCGGCGCTTTCCAGGCGGTTGTATCGGCAGCCCAGGGTGGTGAATGCGATTTTTTTCATAATCTCTCAATTATTACACAAACCTTCCCGCCGTGGGTACATTCGGGGGTGGGACGGGGCTTTGAATCCATCAGTACTGGTGTTATTCACCAGGAGAAATACGGCGAAACAGGGAAGTCCGCATGGCGGCCATTCTGGCTGGCGCCAGGCCGGATCAACCAAACTCGGTGAACTCTCCGCTTTCGTTGGTTCTGTCAGGCGCGGGGTATTTAATCCGGTTCTTCTTAAGCTTCGCCGCCGCTGCGGAGAGAATGTCCACTCCCGTCCTGTCCGCCAGCATGACAAGGTATATCAGCACATCGCCGATTTCGTCGGTGAGCATGGCCATCTGTTTTGCGTCCAGGGTGGCGCTTTGATCTTCGGTGAGCCATTGGAAAATTTCCATGATCTCCGCCGCTTCCCCGGCCAGGGCCATGGAAAGATTCTTCGGCGAGTGGAATTGCTCCCAGTTCCGCTCCCTGGCGAACCGACGCAGCAGCGTGGCCAGTTGTTCCAGGTTGTCCGGGCTGTCGCTCACAATGCTATTTCCTTCCCACCACGGCGTAGTCTGTGGCGCCGTACAGGATGTCGTTTAGTTTCATGACGTTGGCGTTGAACTGGGGCATGATCTGGGCCGAGGGTCCCCCCTCGAAGGCCGCGCCATCCAGCGCGTTGAGTTTCATGTGATCCGGGTAGGGATTCAGATATTCGATTCGAGCCTCTTCAAAGCCCGTCCGCTCCACCAGAAACTTCAGCGCTTCCGGGTGGACAGGCTTCACATGGGACATATCCAGATAAAACGCGCCGGAGAATGTGGTCAGGCACTTGGCGTTCACCGTCTCCGTGGCGATGAGCCCTCCCTTTTTTAGCTTCTCCAGCGCCAGGGTGAAGAACCGGGCGATCTGCTCCGTGGTGAGATGCTCCACGAACTGGATGGCGGTGATCCCCCCCAAAGAGTTGTCCGGCAAGGACTCCAGATAAGCCAGCGCGTCCGCCTCCTGGGCTTCATAGCCTCTGGCGCGGCATTCGGTGACCATGTCCGGGTTGATGTCTATCCCCCGGGCCGCGACGCCCCGCTCCCGGAAAAGCTCCAACAGCTCCCCCCGGCCGCAGCCTATGTCCAGCACATCCCCGGCGTCGGCGAACCACTGGGCGTATACCCCCAGTTTGTTCTTGATCTCCTCTCGGCTGCCCCTATGGATGTTTTCGAACAGGGTGTAGTCGTGGGAGTCGAGCTGGGAGCGTTCTTTGGCCAGGGCTTTGGCGGTGTCCGGTGGCAAAGGCTGCCCAGGAACGACGCCGGAGACGGAGTCGAGAATCTTGGCGATGCGGTTTTTCATGAAGATGCCCTGCCGGTCCAGATCTTTCAGTGAATTTTCCAAAAACCGAACCCGCTCCTCCAGCTCCTTGCTTCGGCGATTCGCCTCGGTGGCTTCCTTCTCCAGCCCGCGGGCCTGTTCGCTGAGGGTCAGGTATCTGGCGCGCAGGTGGAACCCCTCCTCCAGGGCGGTCTTGGCCGCCATGTTGAAGTGCGACTGCCGAACCAGCGACATCTTCACGAAACGATGGATGAATTTCTGGTAGAACTTTTTGAAGAGCACGGCGGCCTTGGCGCCCAGCCCCGCGCGATGGGTGGAAAAATCCAGGGGCCCGGCGGCGTCCCAGTTGGAGTTCATCACCCCCAACAGGCGGCGGTTCAGATCCTCGGCTTCCCTGGGGATGGGGGGGCGGAACTTGTTCACCCGGTCGATCTCGTCCGGGTCATAGAATCCCGATTCCATCTTCTGCCGGACCCGTTCCCTGATTTTTTTCGCCAGATCTTTCGGGTCGAATTCCTCGTCCGGCTTGACCACCAAGGTGGCCGCTGGAGTATTGTCTTTCGTCTTATCCATCTTGCTTGCCCAGCTTTTCCTCTATTTCTTCAGGTATTCTTCGCGGTTTCATCTCCGGCCCCACACAGGCCATCCGGGTCAGCCCGGTGTTGATAACCCGGCCCC